>JBJKPO010000241.1:0-4422 GCA_046706235.1 Bacillota bacterium
ACCGTTACCAGCGGACAAATGTCCATGGAAGATTAAATAAAATCCATAGAGAAGGATCAGCCATGAGGTTAACCGGGCTACTGTTTTTACGATCAGGGTCATGCCTTCCTTGTTATTCTCCATGATGACGCTTTCCAACCTTTCTAATAATGGTAATCGCACCTAAAATGCCGGTTAATAAAACGGCGACTTCTCCTAAAGCATCAAAAACACGATAATTTAAACTAATAGCCGCCACCAAATTGGTTATACCGGTCTCTTTGGCTCCTAGCGTTAGATACCTTTCGGATACTTTCATTAAAGGTTTACCGAAATCCGGTAACTCCTTCAAGGCCAAAACACCGAAAATTAAAATCGGCAATAATATTAAAACCGTTAAAATCTGATGGGTAATATTGTCTTCGATTTCCATTCCAGCCTCTTTTGACTTGGTTATCGTCATAATGATAACAACGATACTAATCACTAAAATTTCATAAACGAATTGTACTAATGCCAGATCGGGCGCTTGTAAGATCAAAAAGGAAAATGATACAATTAACCCGACTACCCCTAGAGTCACTAAAGAGGATATGATACTTTTCATTTCCAGACAAGCGATTGAAGTGATAATGATGATTCCCAACAACCAGCCGAGCCAAATATCTACCGGCATAAGCTTTCCTCCTCACGCGAACACTGTAAACCTTGTTGTCAAACGTTGTAACTACGTTGTCAAACGTAGTTAATTATCGGTTCGCGAGCAACATTAATATTACTAGTGTTAAACCCAATAACATCCATATGGTATACGTCGGCAATACGCCGGAATGTATTTTTTGCAAGAACATTCCGGTTCGTTGCGCTAATTTACCACACCAATTATAGATATCAAAAACTTGTTTAACCGCTAAATCATAAATAGTTTTAAAAGGCGTCATCAGGCGAATGTCATCATAAAAATGAGTGCCGTTAACGGTAAAATGCTCGGTATCCTCCTGACCGCCCACATAATTTTGGTCGAAACGGATCTTGCGGAATACCAGATACCCCAGGCAAGCAACAATTAATCCGGCACCGAGGAGACCAACCATCAAATACGGCTGGTAAAATCCCGGTAAAACAGCGCTAATTTCCATATTTTCGGTTAAGAAAGGGCTTAACAAGCCTTTGATCATTAACGGAAAAGCAAAGATTCCCAATACCAGGCAAAGCAATGATAAAGTAATAGTCGCAAACAGGTTGTTTGGACTGATTTCGGTTACCTGATGGGAAGCCGGTTTATTTTTACCGAAATAGACCGTGTATAAGAATTTCATAAAGGATGCCAAGGTTAATCCACTGCCGAAGATGGCGATAATTAAACAAACAATATAAACTATTTGTAACCAAACCGGTTTACCCTGGGCTTCCATTACCAGGCTTTGATAAATCAGCCATTTTGATACAAAACCATTAAACGGTGGTAAACCGGAAATTGCTAAAGCGCCAACCAGTGAGCTGATAAACGTCCAGGGCATATATGAAGCCAACCCGCCCATTTTGTCCAACTCCGCCGTGCCGGTCCGTTTTTCAACCGAACCTAAAGATAGAAACAAGTTTGATTTATACAAGGTATGATTGACTAAATGATATATTCCACCAACTATACCGATTGGATTTCCCGTTCCCAATCCCAAGACCATATAACCTACTTGGCTTACCGCATGATACCCCAGTAGTTTTCTACCATTATGCTGGATTAGCGCCATCATTACCGCGGTAATGATGGTTAAAGCTCCAATAAGCATCACGATTAAGTTCAGGACATACGGGAGATCAAACATACCGGTCATAATCCTGGCTAATAGATAAATCCCCAACAATTTATCAAGTGATGCGGGTAATATAGCGACGCCTTCAATCGGAACGGTCTCGGCAAAGACCGGCAGCCAAGTATGCATGGGGAACCCGCCGGCCTTGGTTAACGCCGCCAGCAACAAACAGGAAAAGGCAATCCATGACCATAATTCCCCGACTTTTAAGGTTGATGAGTAAAGTTGTAAACTTTCCTGATGGTTAAACCAGATAACCGCGAGACCAATGATTAACAGGATATCGGAACCGCCAATCATCAAAATAGTTTTAATGGCGGCCAGGCCGCCGGCCGGAGTCCGATTTAACAAACCGTAAAAATAAAGCATTAAACCGGAAACACCCCAGAAGATAACAAAAATCAACATTTGACCGCTTATTACCGCGCCGGTTGATAAACCGACACTTAATAAAATCAATATTAAAGACTTTCCTTCATACTCAGACGCGGTATTTCGCAAAGCATAGATATAAATCAATAATCCCAAAATGCTGATAAAGAGCACTATTAACCGGCTTAAGGCATCTACTTTAAACAGCGGGGCGTCCACCGCCGGATAGGTAAAGAGTAAAACCGCCATTCCGAGGTTTACCGCCAGTAAGATGACTCCGAATACTTTTTTTAATAGATTGGGCAGGAATAACCCTAATAAACCAAGGATAATTGGCCCGAAAGTTATAAACAGCAACAGTTTGGTCACCATAAAATGCCCTCTTTATCTGTTTCTTTTTTTAAAGACGCGGTTTTTTGCCGGGATAAAGCCAATAAATCGATTGCCAATATTCCATCATGATCGTCCACTAACTTTATTGCCCTTTCAGTGCAACAGTAACAAGGATCAATTGACGCGGTGGTGATTAAGACAACCGATAAGTTTTGATTAAGACACGACGCTTCAAAGGTTGGGATATTCACATAACTTGGTGCCCTAACCTTATGCCGCGCGGAACGGTTGGTACCGTCCGTTCTAACATAATGAAAGACTTCGCCACGCGGGGCTTCATATCTGCCGATTCCGTGACCCGGCGATATTTCCTTTATATCCGTAAAATACGGTCCTTTGACGGTCTTTAATTTAGCGATTACCTGTTCAATAATATTGATTGATTCAAGAATTTCCAAGACCCGGAGCACTAATTTATCGAAAACATCGCCGTTATTCAGGGTAATCATATTAAAATCAATCAGATCGTATGCGTCCGTCGGCTCATCCTTGCGGACGTCGATGGGGACTCCCGAAGCGCGGGCAGTTGGCCCAACCGCGCCATAATCGATCGCCGCTTGTTTAGATAAAGTTCCCACTCCTTTTAAACGGCTTTTTAAGACCGGATCATCGCCGGCCGCTTTGGCGATCATCACCATTTTTTGCTTAATTGGACTTAATTTTTCTAAAATAACCGGCAACAAGGCATCGTCGATATCCCGCCGCACTCCGCCGGGCCGAATCATGCCGTAATGGTTACGGTTGCCGGAAATCAGTTCCATAAGCTCCAAAACCGGTTCACGGTATTTCCAGGCCCACATCCATAAGGTATCGTAACCAATGAAGTGTCCGGCCAGACCCAGCCATAACAAGTGACTATGCATCCGTTCCAATTCGCCGATTAAGGTTCTGATATACCGGGCGCGCTCCGGGATCTCAATTTTGTCGATATCTTCAAGAGCATGAACAAATGCCAGAGGATGAGAGGTTGAACAAATACCACAGATCCGCTCCACGGTAAAAATCGCCTGGTCAAATGTTTTTTGGGAACAAAGCTTTTCAATCCCACGGTGCATCCAACCGGTTTCCATTTCAATACCGACTACTTTTTCACCTTCGACTCTCAATTTAAAATATTCCGCTTCCTCCAGTAATGGATGGAAAGGACCGATAGGCAGATTAAAATTTTCCCGATCGTTCATTGATTTTTCCTTTCATTAGAGCTGATACCGTTTAAAGTCAGTCAGACTTGGTAACGGTTTTTAATAAAGCATTTTCCGGAATACCTTCATTATCTTCCTTTAATAAAGGCTTCAGATTGGGATGCCCCCGGAAGACAACCCCAAACAGATCATGGATCTCACGTTCGATCCAAGCGGCGGCATTAGTGATCGTTGCGATGGAATTCATCTCCGCGTTCGTTCGGCTCATTTTTACGGTGGGACAGAAATAACGTCCCTCACTATCATCGGAAAAATGGTACATTACTTCGATTCCATCATAAACTTCCATTCCAGTGGCGGTGGATAACCGGCAATTTATTTTCTCCAACAGGAACTGACAAATCTCCCTTAAATCCTCATCCCGGATTGTGAAGTACAGCCGGTTGCCGTTTTGGCTGCTGGCAATTATTTTATTACCGTATTCATTTAGAAATTCGGAATAGGTCATGTTAGTTGCTCCGTTAATTTAATAATACCGTTAATCATCTCTTCCGGTTTGGGCGGACAACCGGGAATGAAGATATCAACCGGAATAATATTCGGTAATGGACCGGCTTTGGTATAACTGTCTTTAAAAGTAGAACCCGCGACCGGACAAGTACCAACCGCCACTACAAAAATTGGTTTTGGAGCCTGTTCGTAAATCCGCCGGACCCGTGAGG
>JBJKPO010000242.1:0-2984 GCA_046706235.1 Bacillota bacterium
CAACCGCTTCAAACCTTCAGCAAAACAACGCCAGTACTTTACAAGCCGCCCAATTATCGGAACAAGCCCAAACGTCGGCCGATAACGGAAGTACGGGAATGCAGGAAATGATTGGTTCGATGGAGGAGATCAAAAAATCCAGCAACCAGATTGCCAAGATTATTAAAGTGATTGACGATATCGCTTTTCAGACGAATATTTTGGCTTTAAACGCCGCTATTGAAGCCGCCAGGGCCGGTGAAGCAGGGATGGGTTTCGGCGTGGTGGCGGAGGAAGTGAGAAATTTAGCGCAACGTAGCGCCCAGGCGGCCAAGGACACCACCGCAATCATTGAAGCAAATATTGGAATATCCGGTGAAGGCGTTAAAGGGGCAGAACGGGTACAAAATACGCTAAATGAGATTACCAACCAGGCCAAGAAGGTTAGCGAGTTGATGGGGGAAATCGCGGCTACCAGCCATGAACAGCTTTCAGGAATAGAACAAGTAAATGCCGTGATGATTCAAATCGGAACGGTTACCGAACAAAATGCCTCGAATGCCGAGGAAGGCGCTGCCGCGGCCGAGGAATTAAGCGCTCAAGCCGAAAATTTAAATAGAGTCATTCAAGAGCTGTCCCAGCTTTTAAACAGCAAGCTCAACCGGAAAACGGCGGCAAATCCGGTGGTTAGCCAAGAGCTTGATAACGATCGAGATAATGATTCAGTAATCGATCAATCCGATAAAGCCGATACTCGTATTAAGATAGTAACACCGGAAGATGTAATCCCACTTGAAAAAGATCCGCATCAATTTTAAAATCTTGATTTTGGTTGATATCCAACTTTTTTACTTTCAATGATTTAATTTATTTGGAAAAGGAACCGATCATGATTCAGATAAGCAACGACTTGTTGGAAAAGTTCCGGACCCTGATTTATGAAAACTGCGGGATAAATCAGAACAAAACAGGGTTATTACTCCAGCGGCTGGATAAAATTATCCGCAGGTATAATCTTGATTCATACGAACAATATTACCAGCTGTTGACAACAGGGGATAACCAGCAATACTGGCGGGAATTTATTGATGAAGTTACCATTCACAAGTCGAGCTTTTTCCGCGAAAACCACCATTTTGAATTTATCCGAAGCCAGTTGCGGATGATTTTGGAAAATAACCCGCGTATTATTAACAATAACGAGATAAGAGTCTGGAGCGCCGGTTGCGCCACCGGGGAAGAACCGTATACATTAGGAATGGTATTAAAAGAATGGCTGCCCGAGGGAATGGCAATTAAAATTTTAGCTACGGATATCAGCAGCCGGATGTTGACTATCGCCCAAAACGGTACTTTTAACGCGAATATTAAAAAAGATATGGACCCTTATTATTTGTTGCGCTATTTTAAGCGTACCGACGAAAATTACCAGATTATTTCCAACATTAAAGAGCTAGTCACCTTTCGGTTATTTAATTTAATCGATCCGTTTCCGTTCAGAGATACTTTTGATATCATCTTTTGCCGGAACGTGATGATCTATTTCGATCTTCGCATCCAGCAGGAGTTGACTTATAAATTTTACGATTATTTGACTCCGGGGGGTCTGTTGTTTATCGGCCATTCCGAGAGTTTACTCAATAAACAACACCATTTTCAATATATTCAACCTACTATTTATATAAAACAAGGGCGGCATCGTTTCTAAAAATAAAAAGTGGCGTGATGATCATCGAAGGGCAAAATATCTATTTTTTAAACCCCGGCTATATATTCGTTAGCCAGGAACCACATTTAATTCATACGGTTTTGGGTTCATGTGTCGCCGTTTGTTTGTGGGACAGTTATCACAATTTCGGCGGTATGAGCCATTATATTTATAGCAAGGCCCTTGGTACCGATCGCAATGTTAAATTCGGAGAGGTTGCCATTCCTTACTTGATCAAACTGATGTTGGGATTTGGCGCAAAGGAGAGCCAAATCAAGGCGCATATCGCCGGCGGAGGCGAACATCCGGACTTTAAATCAATGATTGGCGCTGAAAATGCGGATTTGGCCGATAAACTGCTGGCGGATCACCATATTGAGGTTTTATCCAGAGATGTTAAGGGACAATATGGCCGTAAAGTGGTTTTCAATAGCGGTACAGGTGAGATCTTGATTTATAAAATAAATAAAATTAGAAAAGATGATTGGTATGGAAAATCTACAACCAAAAATTAAAGTACTGGTGGTTGACGACGCGGCGATTGTTCGAAAAATATTTACGCAGGAGTTATTAAAAGATCCGGCCATCGAAGTGGTGGGAACCGCCGCCGACGCTTTTATCGCCCGGGAAAAAGTAGCCGAATTGAAACCGGATGTATTACTTCTGGATATTGAAATGCCGCAAATGGATGGATTGACTTTTTTAAAACAACTGATGGCCAATGATCCAATGCCGGTAATCATTGTCAGTTCCCTGATCAAGGAAAAGCATAATAATGTAGCTTTACGATGCATGGAATTAGGAGCGGCGGAAGTCATTGCCAAGCCCGGACCTGCTTACTCGGTTAAGGAAATGAGTGAACAATTAATCGAGAAGATCAAAGCAGTCGCCCGGTTGAAACAGTGTAAACGGTTTTTGGCGGTACCTGCCGGGCCGGTTGCAGTTACTGCTGAAGTGGAAGGAAAGCTTGCCGGTACATCCAAAATTATTGCCATTGGAGCGGCCACCGGTGGCCCGGAAGCGCTCACCGCCATTCTAACACGGCTTCCCAAGGGAATGCCGCCGATACTGATCGTGCAACATATGCCATCACATTTTCTAAATGCTTTTGCGGAGAGATTAAACGAGATCTGCGCTTTGGAAGTAAAGGTCGTCCAAAATACGGAACCGCTTTCCGCCGGGCAGGTACTAATAGCCCCGGGGAACCGGCATATGGTTTTACAACGTAAAAGTATCGGTTATGTGGTAATTGCTAAAGATGGTCCGTTAGTACTCCATCAACGGCCCTCAATTGAAG
>JBJKPO010000243.1:0-4959 GCA_046706235.1 Bacillota bacterium
TGATTGATCAACATGCCGCCCATGAACGGGTTTTGTACGAAAGGTATTTCCTGAAAGCGAAAGAATTACTAGGAACCCAGGCATTATTACTTCCGGAAACGGTTACCCTAAATCATAGTCAATACAAGGTTGTAACCGAACGGCTTTCATCATTTACCGACATCGGGTTCGAACTCGAGGTGTTTGGGGGACAAACCCTTATATTACGCGGGATCCCGTTGAGCTTGGTCAATTTTGATTATCATCAGCTTATTATGGATTTAATCGAGGAGTTTCTAAATTTTGAGACCTTTAAAAACCCGGCTGAAATTAAAGAGGCTTTTATCATTACCATGGCTTGTAAAACCGCAATCAAAGCCGGGGATAATTTAAATCACCTGGAAATGGAAGGTTTGGTTAAAGATTTATTTCGTTGTGAAAATCCGTATACCTGTCCGCATGGACGGCCCACTGTTTTTCGGATGAATTATGACGAACTCGCCAAGAAATTTTTACGAAGATGAACCGTCAAAATCCATTAATTGTAATTACCGGCCCGACCGCCGCCGGGAAAACCGAATGCGCAATTTGGCTGGCCCAAAGGTTAAACGCCGAAATTATTTCCGCGGATTCGATGCAAGTATATCAATATATGGATATCGGTACCGCGAAACCTGATTTATTGCAGCAACAAACCGTTAAACATCATTTACTCGATTTGGTTCGTCCTGATGAGGATTTTTCGGTATCCGATTATAAACGGCATTTTGAACAAACTGTTCCCCGGATCAACGCCGCTGGAAAACTGGCTATTATAACCGGGGGGACCGGGTTATATATCCGGGCCTGTTTACGAGCGTTTTTAGAACAAAATCCGGTTGGCCCCAATTGGGAATTACGGAATTGTTTTCAGAAGCAAGCCGCCGAAAAGGGCGCGTTATATTTACATCAACAACTTATGCAAGTCGATCCGGCCGCCGCGGCGCGTATTCACCCCAATGATTTGCGGCGTGTGATCCGTGCCCTTGAAGTGTTTCATACTCTTGGTGAACCGATCTCCGGCTTGCAAACTCAGCGGGAAGTTAACGGTCCCTATCGGGTTATTTATGTAGTTATCGACCGGGAACGGGATGAATTATACCAACGGATTGACGCCCGGGTCGACCGGATGGTTCAACAAGGCTTGCAACAGGAGGTGGAGTCTCTTCTCGACAGGGGATATTCGTCAAATTTAAAATCGATGCAAAGCTTGGGATACCGCCAGTTCACCGCTTATTTACAAGGGCGGTGTTCATTGGAAACCGTTATTGAACTTATGAAACGGGAAACCCGGAGATACGCCAAACGGCAATTAACCTGGTTTCGTAAAGAACCGGTTGATTATTGGGTAAACGCATCCGGAGGTCGCCGGGAATTTTTCGGGGAAATCTTGCGGTATCTTGAAGGTAGTTTGGACCGGATGTCGAATAGTATCGAAAACAATTTAGTGGGGGGAAAAAAAGATAATGAATAAACCGGCCATTAATTTACAGGATGCTTTTTTAAATCAAGTTCGCAAGGAAGGAATCGCGGTTACCGTTTATCTGATAAATGGGTTCCAATTACGCGGTTTTGTTAAGGGATTTGATAACTTTACCATAATTTTAGATACCGACGGTAAACAGGAAATGGTTTATAAACATGCTGTATCCACCATAATTCCAGCCCGTCCGTTAACGGAATTTTCGATTGAGAAAAAAGAAGAGTAAATAACTTTACTTTTTTGGTCCCGCCGGCAAAAAGACCCTGAAGGGTCTTTTTCCAGGTATTCACAATCAACCGTATACTTATCGTTAACCGAAAGGACCACGCTTATGAAATTCACGAAAATGCACGGATTGGGAAATGATTATATCTATATCGACTGTTTTACCGAGAAAATTGCCGATCCCGCCGGGTTGGCGACTAAAATGAGCAATCGTCATTTTGGAGTGGGTGGCGACGGCATCGTAATGATTTTGCCTTCCGAAAACGCGGACGCCAAAATGAGAATGTTTAACGCGGACGGCAGTGAAGCTGAAATGTGCGGCAATGCGATCCGTTGCGTGGGTAAGTATCTTTATGAACACCGGAAGGTACTGAAGCCGGAACTTAAAATTGAAACCAAAGCCGGGATTAAACAAATTGAACTGATAATAAACGGTTCCAATGTTGATTTGGTTAAAGTTGATATGGGTCAACCCGAGTTGCGAAGCGACTTAATTCCGGTTAGCGGGGATACCCGCAAAATTATCAATGAACCTCTGGTAGTTAACGGTCACGAATATCGCTATACCGCTGTTTCCATGGGTAATCCTCATTGCGTTATCCTGGTGACGGAGATTAGTGACGACATGGTTTTAAAAGACGGTCCGGAGATTGAATCTCATTCCTTATTTCCTCAAAAAATCAATGTGGAGTTTATTAAGCTCATTGATCGGAATACAATTCAAATGCGGGTATGGGAACGCGGCAGTGGGGAAACATTGGCCTGCGGCACCGGTTCCTGCGCCGCGGTTGTCGCCGCGGTCATAAATAACAAAACGGAACCGAGTGTAACCGTAAAACTTCCGGGTGGAGAGCTTAAGGTCGAATGGGACCGGGCAATTAACCATGTTTATATGACCGGACCAGCGGTTGAGGTCTTTCAGGGCGAATATTATGAAGATATAAAAAGCGTTGTGAAAGACCCCAATTCAAAGCAGTACACAACGCTTTTTTAAAGAATTGTGGATACTCCAAGGCTATAAGTTGTGTTTATCACAATTCTATTAATCCGGCGGATAAATATATCTAACAATATGGCAAGAATGCTTAATTACCATATTACTTTCGTTAAGAGATTGACTTCTTTTGCCACCGGCTTAATATTAATAGAGGACGGTAAATACCTTGAAAATAACTACTTTAGGACCGAAAGGCACTTATTCGGAACAGGCTTCGCTATTGTTCGCCAAACGAATGGGATTTAAACCGGAACAGGTCCAACTCGAATTTACCACTACCAATCTATCATTACGGCTGGTTCAAAACCGGAAAGTTGATTTTGCGGTCATTCCCGCCGAAAATATGATCGACGGCTTGATCGGAACCACTTTTGACGCCCTTATCGAATTTCAGGATTTTGTAAAGGTCTGTGATGAAGTTCATCTGCCGTTCTCACATTGTTTGGCCACCAATTCCCAATCCTCGTGGGAGCGGATCGAGTGTATCTATTCCCACCCGACTGCTCTGAATCAATGTCAGAACCATCTGGCGGAGTTATACCCAAATGTGCGCTTAATTCCGGTCTTATCCACCGCGGAGGCCGCTTCGGTGGTTTTGAATGACATTCAGAATAATTCAGCAGCGATTTGCAGTCCGGTAATCGCCCACGCCAATAATATGCTTATTTTTGACGGAGATATTCAGGATTACTCCGTTAATGAAACCCGTTTTTTAGTTTGCGCGCTTACCGACGGCGCTCCCAGCGGCGATGATCGCACGCTGCTGGCGGTAAGATACGGCGCCAACCGGCCCGGTCAATTGTATCAAACCACCAAACATTTCGCGGACGCCGGAATTGATTTGACCTGCATTCATTCCAGGCCTTATAAAATAAAGCCCCAGGAATATGTGCTTATTTTTGAATTAATCGGCCATAAATCCAATCCCCAGGTTGAAACCGCTTTAAAAAATATCGAATTGCAAGTTAGGGCCCTGGATGGATGGAAAAAAATCTTAGGCAGTTTTCCTAAACGCGAAAGAGAAGAACCGAATGCCGATTTCTGAAAAACTTCTTAATTGGTTCGAGCATCTGGAACTCGAGTTACAGCCGCAATTTAATCAAATTTCCCGGATCGCGATCCAAAATCAATTGAAGGCGCTTGAAGCATTTCGGGATGAACGAATTGGGACGCATCACTTTCATACCACAACCGGATATGGGTATCACGATCTGGGCCGGGATGCCTTGGAGAGAGTTTTCTCGAGAATCTTCAAAACGGAAGCGGCTTTGGTAAGACAGCAAATTGTTTCCGGTACCCATGCCATCGCTTGCGCCTTGTTTGGAAATTTAACTCCCGCCGATGAATTAATTATCGCGACCGGTACTCCTTATGAAACCCTGCTTAATGTTTTAGGACTCGATATGCAAATAACGCGGGGCAATAGCGCCACCGGTGGTTTTAAGGTTACCATTATTCCTCTGGCGGCAAACGGTTCCTTGAACCTGCCGGAAATTGAGGCGTCTCTTTCCGGGGAAACAAAAATAATAGCTTTTCAACGTTCCTGTGGTTACTCGGAACATTATTCCTTCCGGATCCGGGAACTTGAGGAAGCTTTTACGGTGGTAAGAAATAAAAAACCCAAAACTATTATTTTTGTCGATAACTGTTATGGTGAATTTGTCGAAACCAGTGAACCCATTGAAGTTGGGGCCGACTTAATCGCCGGTTCGCTGATTAAAAATCCCGGTGGTTGCTTGGCTCCCTGCGGTGGTTATATTGCCGGAAGAAAGGAATTAGTCGCCCGGGCCGCTGAAAGATTATATGTACCAACAATCGGAGGAGAAATTGGCCCTTCATTGCTTAATCCACGACTGTTTTTTCAGGGTTTATTCGAGGCGCCGCACCGCGTTAGTGAAATGGTGAAAGGCGCCGTACTTGCCGCCAAGTTATTTTCAACCGCCGGATATAAAGTGGGACCGCTGGCCGAGGAACCCCGTGCCGATATTATTCAGAAAATCTATTTTGATTCCGCCGCTGAACTAATTAAATTTTGTCAGGCGGTCCAAAAATACTCGCCGGTTGAATCCGATGTTATGCCGGAACCAGCCCCAATGCCGGGATATCACAATCAGGTCATTATGGGCGGAGGTACCTTTATCTCCGGTTCCACCAGCGAATTTTCCGCCGACGCGCCGCTTGTCCCCCCATTTATCGCTTTTTTACAAGGTGGATTATCATATACCCAGATAAAAAT
>JBJKPO010000244.1:0-3151 GCA_046706235.1 Bacillota bacterium
GATCGGGATCGTGAGCCGCTCCCGCGCCTTGGCCAAAAAGGACTCCAGAGCGTCGATCTTTTCCATCACGTCCGGCCGGTAACGATAGATAATATTGGCAATATCGCCGTCGGTGGGAAACCGGATATAATCGAATTGAATTTCATCTACTCCCAAGCTCTGCAGTTCTTCGGCAATTGCCAGATTGTACTCCCAAACCTCAGGGCAGTAGGGATCAACCCAGAACTCTTTTTTACCCCACGGCTTGTTGGTTATCCGGTTCCAAACCGCGTATTTATTCTTTTCAAAACGATATAATCGCGGGTCTTGAAAAACCACCACCCGGCCGATTACATAGATACCGTTTTCTTTAACCTTCTTTAAAAAATCCTCCATCTTAATAAATGGGCGCACCGCACCCGCCTGGTGGGCCAGCGGCACTTGGGTATTATACGTAATCTGCCCCGAGTCATTCTTGCAATCAACCACCAGCGCATTAAAACCGTTCTTGGTAATAAATTGAATATACTTATCCAACAACTTTCCCCGGGCATTATCACAACGCAGGTAAATGCCGAACTTTCCCGAAGCCCGGCGCAACCGTTCAATTCTGGCTTGATCCGGCCGGTATTGTTGCAGAAGGCCGATATCGACCGGTGCAACCGAAACCAATTGGCTGGCGGCGTTCAACGAAAATAAATTACTCCCGTTGCTGGTTCCAATCTCCAACAGCCATGATTTATCATTTTCGGTATCGATATTCCTGATGAACGATAAATCGGTATATATCAAATCATAATTAATTTGTTGGTTTTCCACGGTGTCGGGAACATTCAATCCATTATTTGTGCCGGTTTCCGGCTCAGGCAAATTGGATTCGACAGCCGGTAAATCAACCGGAATGGCGGTGTTACGATTTTTATTGAATAAATAAAGGCCATTCCCGAAGCCGCAGGAGAAAAACAAAGTTCCAGGATCCTCGGGTACGAAAGTAATTGCCGAAATTTCCTCCCAAAAGCCGGCCCCTTGATAGAGAAAACGCAACTTTTCGGAAATATTTGACCAAGTTTTACCCAGGTCTTTGGTTTCAAAAATTCCCGCAAAAGATGTCCCAACTATAATCGTGTTTTCATCGAACGGTGAAAGAGCCACCGCCGTAAAATAAAGCTTAGCACCGGTTTTGCTTTTAAACGGGATTTCCTGCCAGTGTTCACCGGAATCATCGGATAGAAAAAGAGTGGAACTCATTGTTAGAGCCACTCTTTCCGTATGGACAGGATCAAACCCTAATCCCGTGATGGTTCTCACCATGGGCTGAGTTGAAGGATAGACCGACTTGGTTGCCAGTCCGTCATTTTGGGACATCCAAGTCCTGCCGGAATCGGTGGATACCATAAAGCCGTTTTGTTTTGATATCCCATAACAAAGCTCCGTATCGATCCCGGTCTTAACCGCCCGATCCGGACGCGCGTACGCGATTAATGCCTCCTTTTCGTTCTCAACGACAGTGTTTCCCGGTTCATTAGATTCTGAAAGAGTCAAAATTCCGGCAACAAAAATAAACACTAATATTAAAATGGAAATTAGTAACACCTTTAAGACCGGATCGGTCACCCGGGGGTTATTCGGCATCATCATAATGTACCAGGCTTAAAATATCGTAACCGGCTAATTTTTCCCGGCCTTTTAAAGCATCTAATTCAATTACCAAAGCAATACCAATGATTTCCCCTTTTAATTGTTTCACCAACTGCGCCGCCGCTGAAATGGTACCGCCCGTTGCCAGTAAATCATCGACAATAAGGACTCTTTGGCCGGGTTTAATTGAATCCAGATGAATCTCCAAGGTGTCTTCACCGTATTCCAAAGCGTATGACGCCTTAGCCACTGCCGCCGGAAGCTTACCGGGTTTACGCACCGGAACAAACCCGCATCCCAATTTATATGCCAAGGGCGCTCCCAGGATAAAACCTCTGGACTCGGCGCCTACTATCACATCAGGCTGTTTATCCCTAAAATAAGCCGCAAATTCGTCAATCACTTGGCGAAAAGCCTCGCCATCCTTTAACAGGGTGGTAATATCCTTGAAACTAATTCCCGGTTTCGGAAAATCGGGTACTTCCCGGATTAACGCCTTTAAATTCATTCGTAAATCCTCCCTTTAAATATTAAAGTTTTGATAATATATCGGTCGTTATTCCGCTAAACTTTCGGGCAATTATATACTTCCCATCAAGTAATATTCTGGCAATACTCACGATAACGATTTAAGCCATGATTGGGCCCGGTCCAGTTGCCGCTCGACTTGTTCAAATGAAGTTCCTCCATAAGAAGTTCTTGCTTTGATAACCCGAACCATATTTAAAATATCGTAAACATCCTCTTCGATTAACCCCGAAGCGGCTTTAAACTCGTCCATTGTTAATTCCTCCAGCCGTTTTCCCCTGCCGATGCAATCCCTGACCAGTTTTCCGGCCACTTCATGAGCAAGCCGGAACGGTACCCCCTTGGCGGTCAAATAATCGGCTAAATCGGTGGCATTTAAATATCCATTCTTGGTGGCGTCCAGCATTTTCTCCTGTTTGAAAATCACAGTATCCAACATTGGAATAAAGATTTGCAATGATCCCTTGACCGTATCCACGGCATCGAATAACGCTTCCTTATCCTCTTGCATATCCTTGTTATATGCCAGCGGTAGGCCCTTCATCACCGTTAATATCGCCATCAAATCGCCATATACCCGCCCGGTTTTACCACGCACCAGTTCGGCGGCATCCGGGTTTTTCTTTTGGGGCATGATACTTGATCCGGTACTGTAAGCGTCATCCATCTCGATAAACCCAAACTCCATTGAAGACCAGAGCACCAATTCCTCGCAAAAACGAGACAAATGCATCATGATTAATGAAGCGCCGAAAATAAACTCGGCCACGAAATCCCGGTCGCTTACCGTATCCAAACTATTGACGGATACCTCGCCAAATCCCAGTTCTTTCGCCACCTGGAAACGGTCGATAGGGAAACCGGTTCCCGCCAAGGCCCCGGCTCCAAGCGGTAATACCTCCGCCCGCTTTAGACAATCACCGATGCGTTCGTAATCGCGGCGGAACATGTCGAAGTAAGCCAGCAGATGGTGGCCCAGTAAAAGCGGCGGGGCGCGCCGCCCCCG
>JBJKPO010000245.1:0-3637 GCA_046706235.1 Bacillota bacterium
CCGGAATTAACCGGGAATTTAACCCGGTTTCAAAACGAACTGCAAAAATGCCTGCTTTGTTTTTCGTGCCGCCAGGTATGTTATGGTTGTTATTGCGAAACTTGTTTTATGGACCGGAATATGCCGGATTGGCTGCCCGCTGATTTGCAATTCGGTTCAAAGCTTACTTATCATCTGGGGCGGGCGATGCATCTGGCCGGACGTTGCGTCGAATGCGGCGCTTGTCAAAGAAGCTGCCCGTCGGGCGTCAACTTGCGCTATTTAATTACTGAATTAAACCGGTTTTGTAAAGAACTCTACGGATATCAAGCCGGTCTTGCGGTGGATGACATTCCGGCGCTGGCGGTTTTTGACCGGAATGACCGGGAAGTAGGGTTTTTAGACTAATAATGGGAGGCGAATACCATCAATTCGGTTGAAATTCCGAAAGAACGGCTCCGGGAAATTTTATCCAAAATCAGTTCACGGTATCGCCTGATCGCACCGGTTAGAGAGGATGGAGTCCTGGTATTTAAAGAAACCAACCGGATAGACGATATCATTCTAGATGGAAACGCCGGCAATACTTATAAATCGCCAAAAGAGTTCTTGTTTCCCCAATTTGAAAAAATCATGGCCATTAACCGTGAAGGCGCACGGGAGGAAGGTGAACCCGGTCCGCCGGCAGTTATCTTTGGCGTAAAACCATGTGATCTGGAAGCATTGCAGGTATTAACGGCGGTATTCACCACGGGTAAATTTCATGATGTCTATTACGAGCGGAATTGGAAAAATACCAGATTAATCGGAATTAGTTGTCAAACAGAGCAACCAGGTTGTTTTTGCAAACAATGCGGGGTGGATCCCGGCTATTCTCAAGCCGCCGATATTTTCATGGTTGATAACGGCGATTCTTATTTGGCGGAATTAATTACCGGGAACGGCCGGGATTTATTGGCGGAGTTTGAACTTAACAACGCGGCCCTACCTGAAAGAAAAAACCCGGCCGAACCGGGCCCCATTTTGGATATTCAAGGCGGCGAACGGGACTTATTTGATAAAATCGACTGGGAAACCATCGCCGCCAAATGTCTTGGCTGCGGTACCTGCGCCTATCTTTGCCCGGTTTGTCACTGTTTTGAATTTAAGGATGTCCGCGATAAAGACGCCGATTACCGCTACCGGTGCTGGGATAGCTGCATGTACCCCAAGTTCACCCTGCATGCTTCCGGCCATAACCCCAGGGCCTCCAAAAAAGAAAGACTCCGGCAGCGAGTAATGCATAAGTTTCATTATTTAAAACAAAACACCGGTTATATCGGCTGCACCGGGTGCGGCCGGTGTATCCGCGCTTGTCCGACCGGGATGAACATCAGGACGATCGTAATGGCAATCATGGAGGAGTTAAAGTGAGCAACCCCTATTTACCGCAAAAGGCCGAAATTAAAACAATTATCCTAGAGACGGCTTCTGAGTTGGATGTCAAAACCTTTCGGCTTCAATTTAACGATGGATTAAAAATGGAATTCCGGCCCGGCCAATTTGTCGAGCTTCTCATTCCCGGTATTGGCGAAGCGCCCTTTGGTTTCGCCTCCTCCCCGTTGGAAAATGACTATATCGAATTAACCGTAAAGCGAGTCGGCCTGGTCACCGAAGCTCTTCATAATTTAAAAGCAGGCGCGGCGGTTTGGATCAGGGGACCATTCGGCAATACCTTCCCGGTTCAAGATTTTGCCGGAAACGATATTTTGATAGTCGCCGGCGGTTTGGGATTGGCGCCGCTCCGGCCCTTGATTTTGGAGATGATTGACGGCCGGAACCGTTCCCGTTATGGCCGGTTCCAAATGTTAATCGCCGCCAGGACCGCCGGCGATTTTATCTACCAGCGGGAATACGAAGCATGGGAAAAGATTAAAGATACGATAATTGTTCAAACCATCGACAACCCCGAACCGGGTTGGTCCGGGAGGGTAGGGTTCCCGCATCTTCTGCTTGATGAAATGAATATTGACATCAATAATACAATCGCCATAACTTGCGGCCCGCCGGTAATGATTAAACTGGTGGCCCAAAAGCTCACGGAGTTGGGAATACCACCGGAAAAAATCTATACCACCCTGGAAATGCGAATGACCTGCGGGATTGGAAAATGCGGCAAATGCAATATCGGTCATCAATATGTATGTATTGACGGACCGGTTTTCAATATGGCCGGTTTGGCCGAGATGCCGGCGGAGTATTAAAGAATATCTATAAAATCATGCCTTCCCCAAAATCCTCACCAGCGCCGCTTTTTCCGCATGCAACCGGTTCTCCGCTTCGTCGAAAATGATCGAATTCGAATGCTCAACCGCCCAGCGGTCAATCTCGTAACCGGGGTGAATCGGCATATCGTGCATGATTAAAGCGTCGCTATTTTTTAACAGGGCTTCATTTAACTGGTACGGAATCATTTTGGCGATCCGCCGCTGTTTCTCCTCCGCGAACTTCGGATCCATAAAATACTCCATATCAACCCAGGTATCGGTATAAACCACATCCGCCTCGGCCACCGCCTGCTTTACATCCTCAGTAGTCCGGTAAAGGCCGGTTTTAACGGCTTCATCGAGCAGTTCCTGATCGCGGCTTGCTTCGTTAAATTCGGGGACCACGGTCGTTACCTTCATGCCCAGTTTGGTGCCGCCCTCCACCAGGGAATTGGCTACATTGTTATGGATACCTATGTATACTAAGTGAACTCCTTCCAAACGGCCTTTATGTTCCAGAATAGTTAAAAAATCGGCTAAAGCCTGAGTGGGATGAAATTTATTGTCACAGCCGTTAATTACCGGCACTCTGGAAAACTCGGCCATCTCCAAAATTTGTTCAAAGGTGAGCACCCGGGCCATGATAATATCCACGTTCCTGGAAATATAACGAATTTCATCCTTGAGTTCCGACAGCACCAGATTGGTGCTGCGCCAGTCAAGATAAATGGCGTGGCCGCCCAGTTGAGTCATGGCCGCCTCAAAAGAGACCCTGGTCCGGGTCGATGTCTTTTGAAAAATCATTCCCAATGTTGTATGATCAAGGGAATCCCAATATTGTTTCTGGTTTTGCTTGATCTTAATCGCCAAATCCAATAAATCCTTTAATTCCCGGCCCGACCAATTTTTAAAATTGAGCAAATGTTTTACCGACATCGTTATCACTCCCAAATCTCCACTGGATATTATCAAAAATATGACAAATATCCAAAACCGTTTAGAATTTCATTATAAACCATTCATAGCTTGTTCGTCTACTAAAAAGGCAAGTTATTTAACGACAATTTCATGAATTCCAATTGGCTTGATTGATAATAATCGATAATCCCCTCAAAAATACCCAAAGCCGCTTTTTCTTTAAATTCGGCGGTTTTAATAAAGGATTCTTCCTGATAATTGGAGAGATACCCCATCTCCACCAGTATTCCGGGCATTTGTGATTCCCGGATTACTACAAAATTGTTAACTTTTACTCCCAAGCCAAGCAACCCGGTATTCAAAACCAAACTATCCACGACTTTTTCCGCCAGCAACCGGCTTTCCAAACGTCCCGGATAATGATAAACCTCAATCCCATGCACCGAAAGATCCACATGGTTATTAGTATGAACGCTGACAAATAAATCCGCCGG
>JBJKPO010000246.1:0-5071 GCA_046706235.1 Bacillota bacterium
GGTTATTACCCCACATGAGGATGATGAATCGCTTGCCTGCGCCGGAGTAATAAGAAAGGCGGTTAAAAGGGGCGATGATATTAGGGTGATGTTCGTTACCAACGGAGACAGCAACAATCTTGCCGAGACCCGTTTACAGGAAGCCATCAATGCCCTGACCAAGCTGGGGTTAAGCAAGGATAAAATCTACTATTTGAGCTATGGGGATTACGATGTGCTTTATAGTACTTATGGTTCCATTAATGATCCGAACCGGGTTTTTCTTTCCGCTAACCGAATAACCAAACAAACTTACGGTTTTCCGCAACTAATAAACGATTATCATTATTTAAAATTCGGGACGCACGCGTCTTATTGCCGTAAAAATATCACTGACGATTATTACAGTATACTTAATGATTTTAAGCCGGACGATATTTATATGTGTTCCCCATATGATTTAGGCCATGGCGATCATTACATATCGGGTTTTTATACAATTGAAACCTTAATTAAAATTAAAAAAACCACTCCGGCATATTCACCGGTGATACATGCATATATGGTATATAAGGATGGCCTTCCGCAAAGCGGTGTTGATTTGGATGCAATGCCGGTCCCGGTTTCAAATAAGGAAGCCAATATGGATAATACTTCCCCGTTTACCTGGGGTGAACGGGAGTCCGTTCCCGTGCCGCTTGAAATGTATGCTCCCATCAATCCCAAGAAAATTAATTTTCAAACCGTAAATGCCCAAATTACCGCCGATGATTCCAGCAATAACACTAATAATATCAAAAAAGCGTTTGATGGTGATTTCAGAACGAGTTATAGTTCAAATGGTAAAAGTTCCACAACAATCACCGTGGCTTTGTTAAGTCCCAAAGCAATTGAAAAAGTCAGGCTGCTGGTTGGCGAACCGGGCGACCAAATAGAGGGAACGCTTGAAGCGGCGGACAGTATGGCTGACTTGGACAAGCAAAGCGGGAGTTATCATCGGGTAATTGACCGGAACGTGTTTTCCGGGGAATGGCGGGAGTTCAAAACTAATGCCGCGATTACCTGCAGGGTATGGCGTTTTAAATTGTGCAACCAAGCGCCGGATCGTCCGGTATCCGTTCCGGAAATCGAGTTTTACAATATCAACCTCAAAGCTTCCGTCCTTAGCGAATATCAATCTCAAGGTTTGTTCCGGTATTATCGTTTTATCCGGAGCGATGAGATATTTTGGAAGCGATCTTTTAACAGTATTGCTTATGACGCGGATGTCACCGCTTCATCCGAAGCAAAGAATCAAGGATGTAAAAATGTGATCGACGGTATATTTATCGGCGATCCATACCGGTCCGACACAGAATGGGCCGTTTCGCAAAAAAGCGATAACGCCTGGGTCAAGCTTTCCTGGACGAAGCCGGTTACGGCGAATCAAATTGCGCTTTACGACCGGCCGGATATGTGGGAAAATATATTAGAAGCTACCTTGAGCTTCAGCGACGGATCATCCATTCCGGTATCCGCCCTGCCTAAAAACGGCAGCCGTTACGAGGTCGATTTTCCCGCCAAGACATTTAACTGGGTTATGCTGACCATCAACAAGGCGGAAGGCGATTATACCGGTTTATCGGAATTTGAGGTCTGCACCCGCGAAGTAAATGTGGCCCCCCGGGCCAGGGTAACCGTTTCATCGCAAAATGTCAATAACGGGCAAGCGGGCTCAAAAGCTGTCGATGAAATTACCGGTAGTTATCCCAGGGTTTTGGGCGAAGAATGGTCAACGGCAAACGAACTTGACGGCGCCTGGATTAAACTTGACTGGCAGCAAAATTATATCGTAAATCAAATCGTTCTGTACGACAAGCAAGACCGGAATGAAAATATCCTTAGCGGACGCCTGGTTTTCAGCGATGGAAGCTCAATAAATGTCGGTCCCTTGGATAAGGCCGGAAAACCATATAACTTCGAGTTTCAGCCTAAAAAAATCAATTGGATTAAGTTGGAGATTGAAAAAGCCGATGGTTCTAGTACCGGATTGGCTGAATTTGAAGTATACGGGTATCCGGAAGATTCCGAAGTTTATAATATTGCCTCTCAGGCACGGGTAACGGCCTCAGCCACGGATCCTTTCAGTAGTCAATCCTGGGCCGCCAATATAGTGGACGGTAAAAAAACCGGGCTGGTTGAGGATGAATGGGTAACCGCCAACGAAACCAATGCCTGGATAAGACTCGACTGGGAACGGGAGTATTACGTCAATAAAATTATACTTTATCACCGCATTGATCCAATGAAACACATTATTAATTCGACTCTTCAATTAAGCGACGGCAGTGTATTTAATATCCATAACTTATCCAACGACGGAACGAGTCAAATTATTATTCGGAAAAAAAATATCAAATGGATTAAATATGTTATAAATAATGACAAGGGTGATAAAATGAGGCTTTCGGAAATCGAGGTATATGGTAAAGCGATTGACGATTAGTTTTATAAGAGAGGTATTATATAATTCCGGCAAAACCGGGATTATATAATACCACTACAAGAAAGCAGCGGGAGGTTGGAATTATGAACGAGAATAATAGCGGTGCGTTACCGAACCGGAACTGTCTATCTTTTTTCAAATCCTTATATTCTTCTTGCGGGGATGGCTATAACGGTTTGCCGGCTCAAACCAAAGTGGTATTGATTGTATTTTGCGCCATATTTGTATTCATGTTCTGGCGGCTGGGAAGTTATCCGGCATATTTTGACGAAATCGTCGATCATATGGCTTACGTGCAGGTATCTAAAGTCTTCGACCATGCGGTGGTGGATGAAACTACCTCCTGGTACTGGAAAAGCATCCATACCCATGGCGCGGTGGAATCGCCGGTTTACGGCATCGCCATCGAGATTGGCTTGCGCTTGTTTGGTTTGACGCTTTTCGGGGTACGGATCATACCGACATTATTTGCGTTTTTTTCGTTGATTTTAACCTATCTGGTTTTCCGGAAATATCTTTCAAAATATTTATTGTTATGTATCATATCGTTAATGGCGTTATCGCCCTGGTATCTTATGGCTGCCCGTTCGGGAAGTATTTCGGGCTTCAGTATCAGTTTATATCTAATTGCCATCTCCATGTTCGGGCTGTTGATTAATCATAAAAGAGCGATAGGATTAGCGGTGCTCGCCGGAATAAGCGCGGCGATCATCCCGTACGGTTATTCCGGGATCCGGTTGCTGCTGCCGTTACTGGTGTTACTAGCGATTATGAATTACAAAAGAATCGAGAAGTATAATTTTATTGTATACTTATGTACCATTTTGGCGGTTTGCTCGATTCAAATCAGTAATCTTCCGGAATCGTTACATATGTATTTTTTCGCCAGGGGAGAAGGACTGAACAGTATGGCTAAACTGCAAACCGGCCGTTATGATCTGGCTGTTATTGTTCAGAAAATAAGGGAAAACTTTATTTTTACTTATAACTTGCTGTTGGGGCGAAACGATCCGGCATGTTATTGGAATGCGAATATCGCCAAGGATTTCTCCTCCGGAGATGTGATTTTGTATCCGAAATTTTTAGTTCCGTTTTTTATTTTAGGATTGATATATTGTACTATTCAAGTTTTTACAAAACGGCAATCAATTTTATTTATAGTAATGGTGTTATTTGTTACCGGGTTGATACCCGGAATGATGTCCGGCCTGGGCACTCCTAATTTGGTCAGGAGCACGGCACTGCTGGTTCCGTTGTACTTTCTGATCGGATACGGTATCTATAGTTTATTCGGCATGATTTATAACATTTCCGGCCAAAGGTTAAAAAGAGCGTTTCCGGCTTTATTGCTGTTTTTTATCATTTTAATATCGGGTTACCAGGTTAACAACTACTTCAGTTTCGAAAAAAGCGCCATTACCAAAAACCCTCCCACTACTATTATGTATCGGGAGTTTTTAGGCGATTTTATCAATAACCATCCGGATGCCAAAATATTGATCCATGAGCCTGAAAATGATTACATCAACAGCTATGTAAATATCCGCTGGCTCGGCGGTCCGAAGATGCAAAAAATGATTGAAAACAGTCAAATCAAATTTTTACGCCGCACCAACCGGTACTTGATGGAGCGTCTGGTACAGCGGAAGTATTTTGATATTATCGCAACCTCCGCCATCGAATATGACGGCATAGAGGGTGCGATACCGGAAGCAAGCTCCCTCCCGTCTGAAACTTACGGTTGTTATAAGATATACTATCAGAATGAAGCGATGCATTAATAATACTGATAAGGAAGGTAACTAATGATGGCGAAATTGGATGACGGTCCAGAAAAAAAAGCCGCTAAGGGCATTCAATCATCAAGCGGCGTTTCGAAGACGGGGAAAAAAAACTTCCCGATGGACATTATCGGAGACGCCGGCTTTGACGAGGCGATTGATTTATTGATTGATGAATTAAAAGCTTAAATTAAAGCTGTTTTCATCATCTGAGGCGCGGTCATAATTCTCTTGCGGACGGCAAGCGCCAGGGTTTCCGGTTCGATTAACGCGTTATGATTGCTTAACGCGTTAATTTGTTCAATGATCCGGCGCGCTTTCTCCAGTAATTGTTCCTTCCGGCGGGTCACCATATTGTCCGTAATCTTCGGAAACCCCGGAATACTATTACGAATTACGCCTTGTACTATCTGGCAGCTTTCAATGAGTTCGGACGGAGTGGCCGCGTGATCGCCTTCGCAAAAACCGACGACGTGAATGATATGCGGTTCAACCTGAAGCGCCAAAAGGGTCGAGGCCGCCAATTGACCTTTGGCGATATTGGCGTTGGGAGACAAACTGGCCAGTCCGGCCCGGACTTCCCGCCAAATACGGAAGGAATCGTCAGCTAGTGAATTTACAATTTCCAGCTTGGCCGTCATTTTAGCCAAATCAAGATAGGGTTGAGGTTGCGGTGGCGTGTTCCACATCATCTGCAAAATAAAATCTTTGACTCCTTGCGTTTTGGCGTTATAGGCAGCCAAATAAGCGGCCGCCACCGCTACTTCATCCGGGGCGCTCCGCAGGCTCCAATGATGGGCTTCATTTACTTCCACCGGAATATTTC
>JBJKPO010000247.1:0-1719 GCA_046706235.1 Bacillota bacterium
GGCCTGTACGTTGGCGGTATCCGTTCCTTCGGGTTCCCGGTCAAAAAGGCCCATCTGAAACATCGAAGTCAGGATCCGCCGCACCATATCATCAAGCCGGGATTGCGGAACTCTGCCCGATGTTACGACAGTCTTAAGCGTTTTACCATAGTATGTCTCATGCGGCATTTCCTGATCCAGACCGTTATTGGCGGAGTCAACCGTACTATGGGCCGCATACCAGTCGGTCATTACCCAACCCTTGAAACCCAATTCATCTTTTAAAATCGTGTTTAATATATAGCCGTTTTCGCAAGCATAAGTATCATTGATTAGATTATAAGAACCCATTACCGCCCCAACGCCGGCCTTCACGCAAGCTTTGAACGGCGGTAAATAGATTTCATGCAAAGTTCGATCGTCAATTTCCACGTCAACCCTTTTCCGGTTGGTCTCAAAATCATTACAGATAAAATGCTTGGCGGTGGCAATCACACCCTGACTCTGAATTCCGGCTACTTCGGAACCGGCCAGTTGCGCGCTTAAATAAGGATCTTCGCCGTAACCCTCCCAATTCCGGCCGGCCTGGGGAACACGATCAATATTCATCATGGGGGCAAGAATGGTATTGCCGCCCTTTCCTCGCTGTTCAGCACCAAGCGCCACGCCGTATTGCCGGATCAAATCAACGTCCCATGTCGCCGCAAAGGTGATTGGCGCCGGAAAACAAGTAACCAGGGTCTTATCATTGGCGATACCGGCAGGTCCATCAGACATCCTTAACTCCGGAATGCCCAGTCGCGTGTTCACCGGTGTATGCCCGACATAAGCCCCTTTTTCATCACCGGTTACCAAAGCAATCTTTTCATCCAAATCCATTTGGGCCAGGAGCAGGTTGGCCCGCTCAACGGGAGCAAGCGATTTATCCATCCACGCCGGCTCCGCCCATAAAATCGGAGTCTGAAGAATAACGGTAATTATACACATTATTAATAATAATTCAAGCATACTATGTATTTTGCTCCTGAAAGACCGGAACGATCTTGGGGACTGTTGCGGAAATTGTTGTAGCATAACTAATCCTCCCTATAATCTTATTTAAACCGGATAGTAAATCCCCGAAATGATTTTGGGGACGGATTCAAGAACTTATTTTTTCTAATTCGGAAATCTTTTTGTTCATATTCAATCATAAGTAAATACCCGCCATAACCACCTCTCAGTAGATTTTAGGTCAATACGAATAACTGAAAAAACTGTTATTAATCCCAATTGTACCCTCATTTAGCAGTATAATGTAAACGTTTATATATTTAATATATCATTTTCTTTGGGGAAAATCAAGTAGTTGCCGGTTTAATACAATGGATTAGAAGAAATATTATGTAGCGAGGTTAATAAAAAAACGTTTTTACAGCACAAGAGGAAAAAATCAATACTAACTTTCACCGCTAAACTGTCGCCCATGCCGGTCACACCGTCAAAGAGCCGCCGGACATCTTTACCGGCGGCTCCATAAAACAATCTACTTACCAATCTTAAACCGTAATCTTGGGAATAATTGACTAATCAATTACCATATACTTTAAACTCATAGGCCGAGGCCCATCCGGCGCTGGTGCCGGTAACGGTAATCCTCGCATATCTTCCGGTCGCGCTGAAACTATCGGAAGTTTCGCCCAATGTCGTATTCCCGGTTTTTTCCACCACGGTGGTATAGTTAACTTTGTCGGTCGAATC
>JBJKPO010000248.1:0-16682 GCA_046706235.1 Bacillota bacterium
ATACTATGATTGACATGAATACATTCAATTAAAAACTGGCCGATCCGAATCGCATCGCCGGCCTTTACACAATTCATGGTCACATCCTTTACCATATTATGTTCTTCAAATTTACCTCTTGCCAAACCTAAAGTCAGCTTGGTTCCGTAAATCGGAACATTGATTTGTTTTAATATATAAGGAAGCGCCCCAATATGATCTTCATGTCCGTGGGTTAAAAAAATCCCTTTAACCCTATCACGATTGTCAATCAAATAGGATATATCGGGAATTACCAGATCAATTCCCAACATGTCCTCGTCGGGAAACATTAAACCCGCGTCGATTACTATTATTTCCTTGTTGTATTCGATAACCAGCATGTTTTTGCCAATCTCCCCCAAACCACCCAAAGGGATTAGTAGAACACGATCTTGCTTATTCAAGGCCCTCAAAATAAAAAACACCTCCAGTTATGTTTATCAAAACGGGTGGTTCTTCAATTACTTCCGGCATATATCCGAATTGAGTTTCCCATCCTTTGGGATTCCTGAATCAATCATAGAATCATAGACTTTATTATACAAGATTTGATATCGTTTAACAAGTATAAATAAAACACTTGATTTTATTCTCCCGGTTATTTACAATTTTAATAAGGAGATTATAATTAGTTTTCTATTTGCTTAATTTCTAGAACTCCATAATCTGTTCTGAAGGAGTTGGTATATTGAAAGAGGAAGTCGCCGTTCTCGGTTTAGGAATTGAAAATTTAGCATTGACCGGATTTTTAACCGGTAAAGGGATTCCGGTAACCGTATGTGATAACCGTGAACCGGCCGCTTTAGGCGATCGTTATGCAATGTTAAAACAATTGGGGGTCAAATTTCGATTGGGGCCCGGTTATCTTGAAAAATTGCATGACTTTAGCTGTGTTTACCGTTCACCTGGGCTACCGTTGTTTGAACCGCAATTGTTAAAGGCGGTTCGGGAAAAGGTCAAGATTTCCAGCGCAATGCGGTTGTTCGTTGAGCTTTGCCCGTGTCCAATCATTGGAGTTACCGGAACTAAAGGAAAAGGAACCACCGCTACCTTGATTCACCGGATTTTAAAATTAAGTCTGCTTTCCAAAAATGCCCGGGCTTATCTGGGAGGAAATATCGGAATTGCTCCGTTCCAATTTCTGTCTGACTTAACCCCGGAAGATTTAGTGGTATTGGAATTGTCCAGTTTTCAACTTGAAGATTTCGAACGTAGTGTTCATATCGCGGTAATTACCAACATCACCGAGGATCATCTGGCTCCCGCCGATCCTTTAAACCCAAATTATCACCGTTCCCGGAATGATTATGTCATGGCGAAAACCAATATCTTCCGGTACCAAACCTCAAACAACGTGACTATTTTAAATAATGATGATCGAACTTGCCGGGAACTTATCCCAATGGTTCCCGGCAAATTGTTAACATACGGCGGCTCGGTTCAAACGAATAGCGCCTGGTTTGTCAAACGAACCGGCGGAGGCTGTACTATTTGGTGGAACCCGGACTCGGACCGGCCGGAACCGTTGATTGAAAGCGAGGCCGTTCAATTGCGGGGTGAACATAATCTTCTAAATATCTGCGCCGCCGCCTTGGCCTGCCGCGCCGCCGGAGCGGATACCCGGTCGATCCGGGAAGGCATCGCCGGATATACCGGCCTGGAACACCGGTTGGAATTCGTTGCCGCTGTAAACGGGATTCAGTTTTTCGACGACTCGTTCGCAACCGCTCCCGACCCGACGATTGTGGCGCTTCACGCTTTTTCCGAACCGGTGACGCTTATCGCCGGAGGAGCCGATAAAGGAGCTAATTTCAATATTTTGGGGGAAGAAATTGTTAAAAGCTCCGTAAAAACCGTGCTTTTAATCGGGCTAATGGCCCCTAAAATCCGCGTCGCCATTGAACAATCCGCTTCCAACCTTAATAAACCGGCGCCGCTGATGATTGAAGGCGGTAAAAATATGGCTGAAATTGTGGCAGCCGCCATTCATCATTCCGCTCCCGGAGATATAGTTTTGTTATCCACCGCCTGCGCCAGTTTCGGTATGTTCAAAAATTACAAGGAACGGGGAGATTTGTTTAAGGCGGAGGTAAGGAAGTATCAAGAGGATAATTTTTCGAAAAACGGATAAAATATTTACTAATTTGGGATCCTTATTGTTGAACTCCTTACAAAAGATTAAAACCCGTCGAACCGGGCGGGTCTTTAATCTCTAATCACTTATTTTCAATTATCTTTTCAATACTCACCAGCTGAATACAAATCGCCACCATTTCCATGGCCTGCTGCAGTTCGGAAAGCGGCGGCAGCGTAGGCGCAATCCGGATATTTCGATCGCGCGGGTCCTTGCCGTAAGGATAAGTGGCGCCGGCCTTGGTTAAAGCTACTCCCGCCTCGGCCGCCATGGCCACTACTTTTTTAGCGCAGCCGTCCAGTGTATTAAGACTGATAAAGTACCCACCATTAGGTTTACTATATAAAGCAACATTTTTCCCGCCTAATTCGGCGTCGAGAATATTGAACACCATATCGAATTTAGGTTTTAGAATAGCGGCATGTTTATCCATTTGCGCCATGATCCCAGCCATATTTTTAAAGAGACGGATATGACGCAACTGGTTAATTTTATCCGGCCCGATGGTCTGAATACCGATGAGCTTCCGCAGCCAGTTTATATTGGCCTCACTACCGGCAACCATGGCGATACCGGCCCCGGCGAAACTGACTTTGGCGGTGGAACCGAAAATAAATACCCGGTCCGGATGCTGGGCCGTTTTACACGCCGACAGAATGTTTTTTAACGGTTCGACTTTACCGTTCAAGTGATGAACCGCATACGCATTATCCCAAAAAATACGGAAATCCGAAGCAGCGGTTTTCATCCCGGCCAAACGTTCTACTACATCGTTTGAATAAGTAATTCCGGTAGGGTTAGAGTACCTGGGAACACACCAGATTCCTTTAATATCGGCATCGCTTGCCGCCAGTTTTTCCACTTTCTCCATATCCGGCCCGTCATTTTTATATTCAATAGTGATCATCTCAATTCCCAGCAGTTCACAAATCGCAAAATGACGATCATATCCCGGACTGGGACATAGAAATTTCACTTTCGGCAATTTACACCAGGGTATTTCACTGCCGGGAACACCTAATAGCATAGCTCTGACTATTGCATCATGCATTAAAGCCAGACTGGAGTTACCGCCGATAATAATCTCCCGAGGCTCGACCTCAAGATATTCGGCAAAAAGCTCCCTGGCTTCCGGCAACCCGTCTACACCGCCATAATTCCGGCAATCGGCGCCGTCAGCCGCCTTATAATCCGTACAGTTAAGTAGTTCCAGAGATAGTTTCAACTGTTCGGAAGATGGTTTACCCCTGGTCATATTCAGATTTAAATTCCGGGCTTTAAATTCATCATACCGTTGTTGCAGTTCCGATTGTTTCGCCCTAAGCGCCGCAGTATCCAATTGTTTAAAGTCAGTCATAGCGGAATCTCCCCTGTTTTTATGTTTCCTTTTATTATAGTGGATTTGTATCTACAGAGCAATAAATACTTATTAAGTATACAATATATATCTTTTATAAACATATTTGCAAGGGAAGATAGTTAATTAGGTGAAATAGATTATATCTATCTAAAATTTTTGGGAGAAATAGCGTGAAGAATTACTTTTCAAGAAGTATATAAAATCGCAGCTCAAATCCCGGAAAAAAAAGTTAGGGGTAACTTTTATAACCAATGGTTGCATTAATCTGGAAAGACACTTTGTGGAAATGGGAATCTCAACAATAACCGATTGAATTTATAAAAATTTTCGTGGGAAATACTGCTAAAACTAAACCATTGAATAAAAAACGAATTTAGTGTTTAGGATGTAAGGTTACAACCGTCGCCGCATCCATCAATGCTACCAGGGCATCCGTTCTTACCTGCCGGTCATCCCTGGCTACTTTGGCCAGTACTTCTCCCTCCAAGCTTGCGGCGTATTTGCCACGCAAGTGGGTTAATGCCAGGACAATTATGTCGGTTTTACAACGTTCACAATTACAAAATTTGGGATAATATTTCTCAAATTCCTCGTATACTTCCATCACAACATCTTCCATATAATTTTTAAATCGCACCTAACTCACCTTCATCCTTGATGTAAACTTTTAAGGATAATATATTATTACTAAAACTGTAAATTTTTTATATCGTTAACAGAAACCGGTAACACAATTTTTTGATTCACCTTTACCTTTCTTATATCGGTAATATTATTTAGTTCTATTAATAATTCGACAGTCGTTCCATATCGCTTCGCAATACGCCATAGAGTTTCTTTCGGTTTCATCGTATAAACCCGTTCGTTTGGAACCGGGATCATCAGGATTTTAAGCGTTAAATTATCACTGATTAATTTATTGGCGGAAATAATCGCCCTGGGTTCTATTCGAAACTTCGCGGCAATACTCTGAATGGTATCGTTTTTTTTCACTGGATATTCGACGCTGGTGCAAAAACCAGCTTGAGTTACTTGCCGGGCCGGTTTTGAAGTTGCCTGGGGCAAATCGATTGTAACCTCAACTTTCTGTTTATTATCCGGCGGATTGGGAATAGTGGTATTTTTAATAAAATAGGGGGTTATCAGCATAATTACCGAAGTATTCGTCTTTCTGCCCGCCTGGAAAACATTGTCGGCGGCGGCGAATACTTCATGTAAAACAGGATAATTACCAGGCACGAGCTTGATTTGATTATATTCATCCCTTCCGATAATACCGGTTAAAATGAAAGTTTGTCCGCCTGTGACCGTAATATTCGAAGTTACTTCCCGTGAACCGATTTCCGGAATAAAATCGCAACCGGACTGAGGCTGATTGGTGATAATTTCAGTTAATTCCTTGATCTGAAGAGTGATTTGATTTCCTTCTCCCGTCCAGGATGTTATTTTAACCGTTGTCCCAATGATATTGTATTTTTCCGTCGAACCAGTTTCCATTGTTTCATGGTTGATAATTTCCGGAAATTTGTCGCCAAGAAACAGCTTTGCTTCTTGATTGTCAAATAACGAAATATTTTGACGGGTCAAATAATAAATTCGATTACTGCTGTTCACTCCGGTTCCCAATACTTTCGCCTGGGTTTGATCCAGTGAATAAATTCCAAAATGGGATCGAATCACCTCGAAATTCATTCCGATATCTTTCCATAATTCATCGGCAATCTCAGCCACTTTTATTTCAATAGCTACGGAGGATGCCGGTTGATCAACCCGCGCGACAATTTCCCTGATATTTTGCAGTTCCATGGGATTCGCAAAAACAATTAGTTTACGCCCACCCGAGTCCGGCTTAATTTGCTCCCTTGGAATCACAATTTCCAATGCACCGGTTACAGTGGCCGCATCGGCAAAGTCAAGCTGAATCTCCACCGGTTTCTTATCCCCGAACCCATTCGAAAATGCCTTAAGACCGATAAATACCGTCTCCGAATTCGATATCCATTGGTAAGCATACCCGTAATTATCGGCAATAACGGCCATGGCTTCCCTGGCGGTAATACTCGCTTTAAAAGCAATGGAAACATTACCTTTGACTGTTTGATCCAGAATAGTATTGAATTTTCCCATCACCGCCAAACTTCGAAATACCTGTCGGAGATCGACATTAATAAACTCCAAATTTTTAAGCGGTAAGTTTAAGTTACCGCTGCAATTGGCGCCGGGGGATATCAGCTGTAGGAAACAACCCCAAAAAACAATCCCCAAAACAACCAAAATCTTTTTCCCTTTCAAAATCATACCATTATAATCCTTCCTTAAATAAAGCTCCCCTTTTTATCAAGGGAGATTAAAAATAGCCCGGCGCATGATTTCCAAGGGTGGTTCAACTTCAAACCAAATTTTAAAGCTTTCCGCTCCTTGAAATAACAGCATCGACAATCCCGACAAAACCCGGCAGCCAACCTCGATCGCGTCTCGAATAAGCCGGGTTCCGCCTTTTTTATAAACAACATCATATATAAAATGATGCCTCCGCAAAGATTCTTTGGGTATTAATGACTGATCATCCTTTAGACCAACCGAAGTGGTATTAATGATCAAGTCCGCCGAATCCCAGTCAAACCATGCCAAATCCTGAAGTCCCAGGGCTACAGCCTCAAATCCCGTTGTTTTACTAACCTCTTGCCGCAAAGAATTCGCCTTGTTCGTATCACGGTTTACTAAAACAAGTTGGTTCACTCCCGAATCAATCAAGCGATAAATAACCGCCGTGGCGGTTCCACCCGCCCCTAGTAATAATATTTTTTTACCGTGTAATTCAAACCCGCCGTCGCTACGGATCGAATTTACTAAACCAATCCCATCCGTACTGGTTCCGTATAATTTCCCATTCCGGTTAATAATGGTATTAATTGAACCGCTTCGGCGGGAATCCCCGAAAACATCGTCCAATTCCGATAGAACAGCTTGTTTATGGGGAATAGTCACATTCACTCCTTTAAAGTTCAGCCCCCGTATCCCCCGGACCGCCTCCGGTAAATCAGCCGGTTTTACCAGACACGGAATATACAGGCAGTTCCAGCCTAAAGACTTAAAAGCGGCGTTATGCATCACCGGTGATAAACTATGACCGATTGGGTCGCCCAAAATACCCAATATGGTTGTATTACCATTAATTATATCTGGAATATTTATTGAAGCCATAATGAATAATTCGTCTTTATCCAGATAATTTCCTGCTTTATTGTTCCACAACGTTAAATTTTTAATTATCCGACTTGAGTTTAAGAAATATATCAAAATTAACTACTATGTTTTTTCTGCTTGATGAAAATAATTGTCTCGAAAAATTCAAACTTCTCTATGGTAAAATTTGGTATGATATTTTTACTCGAAATTTAAAATAAAAGGAAGGAAAATAAAGAAATATCCAGAATAATTACTAGTGAAGTAAAATTAAATATCATATCATTTTCCATGCCAAAAATTGACATAAAAAATGTTAAAAAATAATTACAAACATAGTAAAAAAGGGGGCTTTTCCTTTTTTTTACAACCAGTTAAGGAGATGAGGCAGAGTATGTTTAATTTTGAGTATAAATTTACCAGGGATGGGGATATTCTCTGTTTCAAGGCAACTGGATTTACTACTTATGACAAAGGCGGTCATTTAGTCGATTCGATGATTAATGAAATAAAAACCGCTGAAGATGAAGGCCGGCCGTATAAAATACTATTTGACATGCGTGGGCTTAAGGCGCTTGACCCCAGGACAACATCGTTAATAATGGAACTTAACAAGGTTGTTTATAAGTCCTCCGCTGTTAAAGTCGGCACCGTATTGGATAATATCCTGGCCCAAATCCAGCAAAAGCGTTTGATCGGCTCCGAATATGATCTCAAAGAAAGGGGCCTATTAACCGGCGACTACGATAAATGCCTGGCTTGGCTAAAGGAGTAACCGTGTATTGAGTTAACTAATTGTCAATTTCCCACTTTAGTGATATAATAAAAGATAGTAACAACCTAATAATGATAAAGGCAAATCCGGTGAAAACCGGAGACGCAAAGCTACGGGTCTAAAGTGAACGTTCCCAAACGTCAGCACTATGATTGCCAAGCTGCCAAAATTATGTTGTTTTTTTTTCCTTCAATATGCCGGGTTATTCAAAAACAGTCCGGCCGTTCCCATTAATCACAGTACAAGTACACAAAATAATTGGAGGTGTTGGACAAATGAAGATTGAAAGGTATACATCCATTGTTGATGTCCCGCTTCAAATTTGGAACGATTTAGCCTTGAAGGATCGGGTCGGGCTCGAAAGCGGACATCTAAAAGCGATCGAAATCTCAGGAATTAATTCGATTAAACCTTATTATTTAATTGGTTATCAAGAAGCAATGGCTGTAGCTATTGCTTATTGTTTTGTAATGGATCTCGATCTTTCGAAACTGGGAAATGAAATCGAAGCGGATGTTTTAACCACGCTTAAAACATGGTATCCTGAATTTATGAAGTATAAAGTATTGGAATGCGGTTTTATTTCCGGGTTGGGAACGGCTATCAGCGCCAAGGAAGAGTATTTGCCTTATTTCTTGGACAAGCTTAACTTGGAATTCGAAACTCTCGGAAAAGAGGAACATGTTGATTTTTGTCTGATTCGTGATATTCCTCGCCAATTATATAGTTCATTTGAAGTGCTTCAAAACAAAGGGTATAAAGCAGTCCCGGGCTTCCCGGCATCCCGCATGGAACTGCCGTGGAATAGCTTTGATGAATATCTGGCGGCTTTACGCTGTGATAAACGGCAAGAGGTTCGGAAAAAAATGAAACAATTGGCGGCTCCCGAGATTTCAGTGCAGGTCATCCGGGATTTCGGCCCATATGCGGAGCAACTGGCCGAGTTATGGACGCAAGTCGCCAATCATAAAAGCGACTATGAACACGAACATTTAACCAAGGAATATTTCGAGGCAATCAACCGGGAACTCCCCGATCGCAGTCATATTCTCGCTATTTTTAAAAATAAAACAATGATTGCATTCGGTCTTTGTTTTGAGGGAGATGAAGAATATTTCTGGGCTTATATCGGAATGGATTATCAATACCGTGATACATACAGCCTTTATTTCAACCTCGTCTTTCAAAATATTAAAACCGCCCTTGAACACGGGAAAAAAGTGATTAATATGGGTATCACCAGTTATGATTTTAAAGTATACATCGGATGTGAATTGGATCCTCTGGTTTATTTCGTCAAACATCTGGCCCGCCCGGAGTTGACCGTTGCCTTTGAAAATATGCTTAAGAAAGGGATAATCCAACCCGAAAATCGTCATCATTGTTTTAAAAATCAGGATATTTCGCAACGGGTTCAATTAAAAGATTTATATCATAATTTACTGGCTACCGGGGATCAAAAAGATGTCTTTTCCCACACCTATAATTTCGAACGGCCCCGGCTACTGGAAAGTATCGATCTTTACGCCTATTTCCCGGCTTTTGAGAGCGCCCAGGAAACTATAATTTCTTATGAAGGCCGTCAAATTATCATGATGGGGACCAATTGCTACCTTGGACTGTCAACCCATCCCGAAGTGAAACAAGCCGCCAAGGACGCCATCGATTATTACGGAACCGGTTGTTCCGGCTCGCCGATATTAAATGGAACCTTGGACATTCATGGTAAATTAGCCAAATCGCTTGCGGATTTCATGTGCAAAGACGATGCCTTGATTTTCAGCACCGGGTATCAAACCAATCTGGGAGTGATTTCCGCCCTGGCGGGTAAAAACGACGTCATTATCATGGATGAACGCAATCATGCCAGCATCGTCGATGGGGCATTGCTTTCCAAAGCGACCATCATGCGTTTCAGACATAATAACATGAGTTCCTTGGAAAAAATGTTGCAACGGGCGGGAGATACCCCAAAACTGATTGTGGTCGATTCGTTGTTCAGCATGGAGGGTACGGTAATTAACCTGCCGGAAATAGTTCAATTGGCCAAGAAATATAAGGCGCGCTTAATGGTGGATGAATCCCACGCTATTGGAGTCATGGGCCCCGGAGGGCGCGGCGTCGCCGAGTATTTCGGATTATTGGATGATGTGGATATAATAATGGGTACTTTCAGTAAATCACTGGCGGCGCAAGGCGGATTCGTCGCCGCTGATCGCGATTTGATTTACGGTCTGAGGCACAGCGCGCGCTCCCATATATTCTCGGCCAGCCTTTCCCCGGCAATCGTGGCTGCCGCCCAAGCCGCCTTGAATATCTTAATCCGGGAACCGGAACGGCGGCAAAAATTAGTTAACAATGCCCGTTTCCTGGCCGAAGGCTTGGCTGCGCTAGGGTTTAACGCCCCCTACCACGGAAGCGCCATTGTCCCCGTCTTTTGTGGGAACGAACTCCTGACTCTGGCCCTGTTCCATAAGTTATTTAAAGAAAACGTGTTCGTAAATCCCGTTATCAGCCCCGCCGTTCCCAAAAACCAGGAAATGCTGCGCATCAGCTTGATGCCGGACCATACAATCGAACAATTAACCTACGTCTTGGAGATTTTCAAGAAATTACGCACCGAAAAATTCCCGGCTCCATTGGTGTTGCCGGTGGCGTGTTAAAAAAAGTAATATCCAAAGATAAATCCACCTCGCCAAAAGAGGTGGATTTTTTTTGGATCCCTCGCCCTTAATGCGGCATATAATCAATACACAATGATTACATGCCGAAGGGTAACCACCATCCTTCGTGGTCAATTTTAGTAATAAACCGAGGCATTATCGACATCGGCAAAAAATCATCATACCAAAGTCAAACTTGTTAACAAGAACGGAGTTGGAAAATTAAGCTAAATACTTGCATTAACCTATAAAATAATGGTATTTTATTAGTAGAATTGTGATAAATCCAATTTATAAGCTTAGGAGTATCACAATTCTTTAAAAAAAGCGTTGTGTACTGTTTTAAATTAGGGTTTTTCGCAACGCTTTAAATATCGCCTTAATCAACCGAAATGACAATCGCTAAAGGTGGGTTCCCATGAAAACCGAAGTACTTATCAATCAGGTCTTAATATTGTTTTTAATGCTGCTGGTGGGATTTTGCGCCCGCAAGAAGCGCCTGCTGAACACTGAAATGAACAACGGCCTGATCGAAATCCTGCTTAATATCACCGTCCCGTTTGCCATAATTACTTCGTTCAATTTTAAGTTCTCCAGTTCAATTCTGCATAATATTATCATTTTATTTCTATGCGCCGTTTTCGCCCATGTTTTTTCCGTTCTTACGGGTTGGATCCTTTTTTTCAGATACAACAAGCCTGAACGAAAAATCTTGAGATTTGCCGTTGTTTTCTCTAATGCCGGGTTCATGGGCCTGCCGGTCCTGGCTGGTTTATTCGGCAAGATCGGTATTTTTTACGGTTCGATCTATGTGGCGGTTTTTAATATTTTTGTCTGGACCCTGGGAGTGGTTATCATGAACGGGCGGAAAGAATTAAAACCGTTCAAGGCGCTGACCAATCCGGCCTTAATTGCGGTATTATTGGGTACGGTGTTGTTTTGTTTCTCGCTTAAACTCCCGGGCCCTCTTTATAAAGCCCTGGATATTATCGGTTCCATGACTACCCCGTTATCGATGATTGTTATCGGTTCATTATTGGCGGAGCTTAAGTTTCAGGAAGTTTTTGCCGGTTTTTCCGTCTATTACGGCGTGGTTACCCGTTTACTGATCATACCGTTAATCATGGCCACTCTATTTCATTTGGTTGGAATTAAGGAACCGCTGCTTAAAATCTCCATTACTTCCATCGCCATGCCGGTAGCCACCATGACGGCAATCCTGGCTGAAAAGTACAACGGCAATACCATGCTGGCCTCCCGCTTAATCTTTATATCCACGGCATTATCAATTTTCACTATTCCACTGATTTTAATCCTGGTGTAAATAAGAGGTGTTTTTATGACAGTCAAACGCGCGTTATTATGGATCTCTTTCTGGATCAGCCTGGCTTTATCATTCAATACCGGGATCTATTTCTTTTGATTCTACTCCCTCTTCCCCACCAGCGCCTGTCTTACTTCCCATCGCACTCCTTGAGGAAGTATAATTTTCAAAACGGTTTCGTTTTTTCCCCGGAGCGACAGCCATCCCAAACCGGCTACCGCCAGATCTTGATTTGGTTTTAAAACCACGGTTTCTTCCATCCAATCAAGTTTAGGCTTACATTGATTACAAATCGCGTTCAACCAGTTGGGACTTTCCAGTAATAATGATTTAACTTTGGCATTATCAGTCCGGTGCAGGTTGACCTGGGGTGAAGTGAAAGTGATGATGACTGTTTCCTCGTTTCCCAGGTGCTCGACACCGGCAACACCGCCAATAATCAAGCCTTTACCTGGTTTTAAGCTCGATAATTGCTGCCCTATTTTTTGCGTAGGCATCAGTTGACCGGCACAATCGGGGCATAACCGGTCGCTGACACGTTCTCCGGAGATAAAGCCCGGGGTGTCAATTAAGATGTTCCTCCCGGTTAAAATACTCCAATTGCTTAAACCGATGGTGGTCCCGGGAAATTTAGAGACCGTCGGGGAATGGGGCGAACGCTCCGCCGTTAAAATCCGCTTAATCAGGGAAGACTTACCGGCGTTGGTAGCGCCAAGTAGCGCGATCCTGGCGCCGGGTGAAACGGTTTTCTTGATACTCCCGGTCAAAATGGATACTCCGTCACCATTGGCGCCGCTGGTTACTATCAGATCGGTTGGATTTCTCCAGCCGGCCTCAACGAGATACCGGCGTAAGTAACTGATAATTTCGGTTCGTTTGGAACGGGCCGGCAACAGGTCGATTTTATTAAGCGTCAGTATGTATGGTTTAGCGCCGGCATTTTCTAAAAAACGGGACCATACCGGCAGGGTTCCGGTGAGGTCTGAAAAATCGGCGATAATTACCAATAATTCACTGAGATTGATTGCTTTATCGATGCATTTTCGGACCTCTTCCATGGACGGCCGAATGGTTCCCGCTTCCCCGTAATGGATGATCCGGTAACAACGTTTGCAAATTAAAGAATTCGCACTCTTTTGTTCCAGTAACTCCGGCGGGACGTATCCGGGTCTGTCGGGAGTAGTGGTTTGAAGCGTGGTGCCGCACCCACGGCAATATTCCGGCGTCATTTTAAGACCCCCTTTCTGCGGAATCGTTTCACAATAAGCCGTTCCAAACGGCGAACTATCTTTGTGCCGATCAGTTCGGTGGTACTCAAGGGAGTTGTCCAGATGGTATAAAGGGCCATCCGGTTCCCGCCTAAAATATCCGTGAACAATTGATCGCCGATAATCGCTGTTTCCTGGGGAATCGTTCCCAGCAGATCCAGGGCCTTTTTAAAAGGAGATTTTCGCGGTTTGACCGCCCTAGAAACATAAGGAATATCTAGAGTCCCGGCGACTATTGCGACCCGTTCCTTTAAAGCGTTCGATAAAATACATATCTTGAAGCCGTTGTCTTTTAATCGGCAGACTAATTCGATAGTCTCCGGGGTTAAATTACTTTGATTCCATTCCACCAGGGTATTATCCAAATCAAAAATAATCCCCCGGATCCCCGCGTCTTTTAATTCTTCCAAGCTAAGCCCCAGCACCGAATTTGCCTGCCCTTTAGGACGTAATATCTCTAACATTCGCACCTCTCCATTTGAGTTGATTCTCCAGTATCTCTCGTCAAAACACCAGGAATGTTAAGTCGATAGCTCAAATTCAATTCGTTCTCCCCTGGCGGTCTGCGCTTTGGCGTGATGTTTATTAATTATCGCTGTAGTTCCGATTGACGGTAACGGTAAAATTTATTGCAAAAATGGCAGCGCACCTCCACTTCACCGCGTTCTTCGATGATCGAAGTGATTTCACGAGGATCCAAACTCAACAATGGTCCTCGAAAACGTTCCGGCGAACAGTCACAGTGATAATTCAACTCAATCTCCCCTAACACTTTAAGATCGTCAGGGGATGCCGCGAACTGTCGCGCCAGTTCCAAAATTGCAATTCCACCGTTCAACAACTGGGTCAACTGGGGAAGTTGCGCTAATTTTTCTTCCAATTCAGCAATTATCGTCTCGGAAGCGCCGGGCATCAACTGGATAACCAGCCCCCCCGCTGTTTCAACCGTGCCGTCAGGGTCGACCAACACTCCTAATACAACGGCTGACGGTGTTTGTTCGGATTTAGTAAAGTAGAACGCCAAATCTTCCGCAATTTCACCGCTTTGAATGGGGACAATTCCCTGGTAAGGTTCTTTCAGCCCTAAATCCTTGATTACCGTTAAATATCCCTTGCCTAACGCCCCCGCGACATTTAATTTACCTGCTTTATTTAAATCAAGATCTACCCTGGGGTTATCCAGACAACCTTTAACCGTCCCGGTTTCGTTAGACACCGCTAAAATCTTACCCAGTAAACCATCACCGCGAAACTCCACCGTTAATCGCAGCATGTTACTATCCATGGCCCGCATGATTAAAGCACCGGTTAAAACCCGGCCGAAAGCGGCGGTAGCCGTCGGCCAGGTGTCATGGAGCAACCGCGCGGTTTCCACCACGCCCGTGGTCCGGGCACTATAAATACGGACCGTGCCGGAATAAGCGGTGGCGATAATTAACCGGTCGGTCAATAAGTCTTCTTCAGATTTCAAATTGTTGTCCGTCATAAGCCAGTTCAACTCCATCCGGTAAGCGTTCACTCATTTCAAGATGTTTAAAGTCATGACATATATGGGTAAGTAATGATCGCTCCGGTCTTAATAAACGAATAATCTTAAGCCCCTCCTCGAAATTAAAATGGGTCGGATGCGGCTTGAACCGTAACACTCCCAAAACTAATACTTTCAGTTTCTGCAATAAATCCAGCGATGATGCCGGAATGTAGTTAACATCGGTAATATAAGCAAAATCATCGATTCGATATCCCAAAACCGGGAGATTACCATGCCGGACCGGGATCGGAGTGATTTCGGCTCCACCCGCGAAAAATTTGGAACCGGCCTCGATTAAGTGAATCTGAGGCTTTCCGCCGCCAATTTGGGCTTGATCGTCAAAAATATAAGGAAACATGTGTTTGATGCCGTTCAGCGCCTCACGATTACCATAAACCGGAATCGCTCCGCCTTGTAACTCATTAAACCTTCGTAAATCATCGAATCCAGCAATATGATCGGCATGACAATGGGTTACAAGCACCAGATCAACCCTATCGACCTTGTTTTTTAAAGATTGTATCCGTAATTCGGTAGCGGTATCAATCAATATCCGGGCAGACCCCGCCTTGATATAAACCGAAGATCGAGTTCTACAGTCCCGGGGATCGCCGGATAAACAAGTTTGACAACCGCAACCTAAAACCGGAACTCCATGGGAGGTTCCGGTCCCGAGCAAAGTGATTACCATGAAAGTATTCAAGTATTCGGAATTCAATTGCTCATGTAATAAGTATACGCGAATTCAGAATTTCTTCTCCTATCTTCCGACTTCTTAACTACTGAAAGTTACACGTTTAATTCAATATCCGGCGGCTTGTCCCGTTCGGGATACAAACCGGGAACGTTCAATCTGTTTTTTGGCTTTTAAGTGATCCCGGTAATCCCGGTTAAAAATATGAGTCCCATCGGGCTTGGCCACAAAATATAAATAGTTTACCGAAGCCGGGTCGGCGGCCGCTTTTAACGAAGCCAAACCTGGATTGGCAATCGGCCCGGGAGGCAATCCATAATGAAGGTACGTATTATAAGGCGACTTAACTTTTGTATCCTCAATATATAAATGTTTATGGGTACCCAAGACATATTGGACCGTGGCGCAAGATTCCAAACGATATCCTAACCGCAACCGGTTATAAAAAACACCGGCAATAATCGGCCGCTCTTCGGCCCGCCGCGCCTCCATTTCCACCAGGGAAGCGATGATCACGATTTTTCGCCGTTTCGAGTCCGGTATATTACTGAAATTTTGATGGTAAACCTCTTTAAACCGGTTGAGCATCCTGGAAACTATTTGTTCTTCGGAAACCGGCAGCGCAAAATCATAAGTATCGGGAAATAAATATCCCTCCGCCGAGGGACCGACTTTAAAATCACCTAAAATTCCATTCACGAAGTTTAAATCCCGCGCCACGGCCAGAAAGCGCTTACGGTCGACCAAATTTTTTTTAGCCAGCAAGTCAGCAATTTCATTAATTGTTAATCCTTCGGTAATCGTCACGAAAATATTTTGAGGAGTTCCCCGGTGAAGCAATCTCACCAGTTTAGGTACGGAAAAATTTGGTCCAACCCGGTACCAGCCCGCTTTAGCCATCCGGTTTCGATAATCAAGCCGGACATAAGCTTCAAAAAATAATTCATTGCGGATTAGACCGGCTTCTTTTAATTGCCGGGATACTTCTCTTAATGAAGTCCCGTATTGAATTTTAATTAATTGCAGCTTTGTGTTAACGGGATTAACCGGAATCAAATTCCAGATAATCACACCCAAAACCAACAACAACAACAGCCCTGAAATAATAATGCCGCTCCCGAACCGGGGAGGAAGTTTACGGTATTTTTTCAACAAAAAGTCTTTTAAATCCGGTATTTTTCTAGTCATAATCATCTGCCGTCAACTCCAAGAAAGTTCGATTACCATAATAAACTCAGACGAGTACGGAGAATTTTTCCCTATCATATATTCTAGTTTTTACTAAACGCAGGTGAAAAAAACCAAATTTAAACACTATCCATCCAATTCTTCCAACGGCAAAAATTGAAATAGGTTCCTCTATTAGATATCGGTATCTTCCCAATCAGGCTGCATTGTTTTAGATTGGAATTAACTTCCATATTAACATAAGACTTATGAATTAAGAAAACAGTAACAGCAGAATTTAGCATAACGGAACTATTATACCCCTTTGGGGTGATACAGTCAAATATTTAGCCGGATAAAGGGCCCCGGACCTGTTCTTGCTTCCCGGTTGTCATTAGTACAATCAAAGCAATAATCAGATAAACAAGACCGAATAAAACAATCAGGAACTTGGGAATGGCGCACCAGCGGGCCAGCACGGCCCAAAGATTCCGCTTCGTTCCCAATAAAAGACTTATCAGCCCATAGTTCTCCGTTATATCACACGCCGCCGCCAATA
>JBJKPO010000249.1:0-5109 GCA_046706235.1 Bacillota bacterium
AGAAGTAACGGCGATCATCGGCAGCACTGGTTCCGGAAAATCAACCTTGATAAACCTGATTCCGCGTTTCTACGATGTTAATGACGGGAGCGTGGAAATCGACGGAGTGGAGGTCCGGGAAATGTCCCAGGAGGTTTTACGGGCCAAAATCGGTTTTGTACCACAAAAAGCTGTGCTTTTCAGTGGTACCATTGCCGACAATATTAGATACGGCAAGGAAGATGCCACCGATGAGGAAATCGAGCATGCCGCTGAAATTGCTCAAGCCTCCGAATTTATCAGCATGATGAAAGACGGTTTCGACTCAATGATCGCCCAAGGAGGCACCAATGTCTCCGGTGGTCAGAAACAGCGTCTTTCCATCGCCCGGGCTTTGGTTGGAAGCCCCGAAATCTACGTCTTTGACGATAGCTTCTCCGCGTTGGATTTTAAAACGGACGCCAAATTGCGGGCGGCACTGAAGAAAGAAACGGCTGACGCCACGGTAATCATTGTCGGTCAACGGGTCGCCACTGTGATGGATGCCGACCGGATCATCGTTCTAGATGACGGCCAAATTGCCGGAATGGGCAAACACAAGGAACTTTACCAGACTTGCGAAGTATACCGCGAGATTGTGCACTCGCAATTATCGGAAGAGGAAATAGCTTAGTACAGAAGGTGGTTCGTATGAGCGAGCAACAACAAAACCAATTTAAAAAGCCGGGCTCCGGACAACAAAGTCTATTCGGACCAGGAGGTAGAAGACCCGGTGGTTTCGGCGGACCGATGGCCGCCATGAGGGTAATGGGTGAAAAACCCAAGGACTTCAAAAGAACTTTCAAACGGATCATGATCTATTTACAGCCTCACAAAATGAGATTGGGGTTGGTTATAATATTTGCCGTTCTGAGCACTTCTTTTAATATCGCCGGACCGAAAATTTTAGGGAAGGCAACTACCAAACTATTGGAAGGCTTAATGGGCAAATATGCGGCCTACCGGTTGCATCAGCGGGTTCCTTCCATTGATTTTCATTATATTGGAAATATCATGTTGATTTTGATCGTGTTTTATATAATCAGCGCATTATTTAGCTTTATTCAACAATATACCATGGCGGGAGTAGCCCAAAGAACGGTATATGCAATGCGCCGGGATGTAAACGACAAACTGGCCCTGCTGCCGCTTAAATATTTCGATTCAAGGTCCCATGGCGAAATCATGAGCCGGGTTACCAATGACATTGATACTTTCAGCACTACTTTACAGCAAAGTATGACTCAATTGATCTCTTCCATCTGTACGATAATCGGCGTGATGATTATGATGCTCTCCATCAGCCCGATGTTAACTTTGATTACGATTATCACTTTACCGCTCTCTTTGATAACTACCATGACTATTGCCAAGCGTTCGCAGAAAAACTTCGCGGCGCAGCAGCGGGAACTAGGTGATTTAAACGGACATGTGGAGGAAATGTTTACCGGACATACAATCGTAAAGGCCTTTCGGCGTGAAACCAAATCAATTCGAGAATTTAACGAAATCAACGACCGTTTATACAATGTTGGCTGGCGGGCTCAATTCGTTTCCGGCATGATTTTTCCTTTGATGGGTCTAATAAACAATATCGGATATGTAATTGTTTGCGTCGTAGGCGGTATTTACGTAACCAAGGGGTATATTAAACTAGGCGATGTCCAGGCGTTTATTCAATATTCGCGGCAATTTACCATGCCCATCGCGCAAACCGCCAATATCGCCAATATTCTTCAATCGACCATAGCATGTGCCGAACGCGTGTTTGAAGTCTTGGACGAAACCGAGGAAATCCCGGATAAAACGAATGCGCGTACCATCCTCTGCCCGAAAGGAGAGGTTCAGTTCCAAAATGTTAAGTTTGGTTACAAGGAAGACGTCACGCTCATGGAAGACATGAATATCGACGTCAAACAAGGTCAGACCATCGCCATCGTCGGGCCGACCGGTGCCGGTAAAACCACTTTGGTCAATTTATTGATGCGTTTTTACGAAATCAATGGCGGCAAAATTACCGTCGACGGTATCGACATCAGAGACTTTAAACGTGGCGACTTACGGACAATGTTCGGTATGGTGCTTCAAGACACCTGGCTTTTTAACGGCACCATCAAGGAAAATATTGCTTACGGCAGAGAAGGGGCGACCGACGAAGAGATTGTTCAAGCCGCTAAAGCGGCACATGCCGATCATTTTATCCGGGCATTGCCGTTAGGATATAATACGATTCTTAATGAAGAAGCATCCAATATTTCTCAAGGCGAACGGCAACTGTTAACCATTGCCCGGGCTATTTTAGCGGACCCGGCGATTTTAATCCTTGATGAAGCCACCAGCAGCGTGGATACCCGGACTGAAGTCAATATCCAAAAAGCGATGCAGGCGCTGATGAAAGGAAGGACCAGTTTCGTAATCGCGCACCGGCTTTCCACGATTCGTGACGCGGAGTTGATCCTGGTCATGAACAACGGCAGCATTATTGAAAAAGGTACTCATAAGGAACTGCTTGATCAGGGCGGTTTCTACGCCGATCTATACAACAGCCAGTTTACCGGTGCTTATGTTGATGAACAAGCGGTATAATACAATTACCATGAAAGGATGAATTGATCATGAAAACCGGAGAGCAAAAAAGACCAGTATTTATTTCAGTAATTATTCTTGCCTTGCTAATCATTGCCGGAATAGGGTATTTGGGTTATTGGGTTATTTTTTCCAATTATATCGCCACTGATAATGCCTCAATTGACGGCGATCACGTTTCCGTTAGCGCCAAAATGATGGGACGGGTAAAGAATTTATTGGTGAATGAAGGCGATAAGGTTGAAGCCGGACAACTATTAGTCCAGCTTGATGATACTGATTTACTCGCGCAAGAGTTCCATTTATCCGCCTCGGTAAAATCAGCCGGGCAAAATTTGATACTGGCCAAAGTCAATCTAGATCGAACAAAAGAGGATTTTGCGAGAATTAAAACATTGTCGGATACCGGAAATGTCACCAAGGAACAATATGATCACGCCGCTAAATCCGTGGATGCGGCAAAGGCTCAATATTCAATAGCTCAGTCCCAGATTGACGCCGCAAACGCGCAATTGGGCGTCATTCGGACCCAACTCTTAAATACAAAAATTATCGCGCCGATTTCCGGTGTAGTCGCCAAGCGATTAGTTATGCCGGGTGAGGTAGTGCAGCCAGGGCAGGCTATTTTTACAATTAATGATTTATCTCATATATGGGTCACCGCCAACTTTGAAGAAACTAAAATCAGACTGATCCACCCCGGTGAACCGGTTGATATCACGGTTGACGCCTATCCAAATTATCCTTTTAAGGGCCGGGTCAAGCAAATAGCCGCCGCGATTGTTCCTCCTCCGTTTTCAATCGGCGAATCGGCTAAAACAACCCAAAAAATCCCGGTGAAAATTGCATTGAACAAGATCCCGGACTCCAAAGTATTACTGCCGGGAATGTCAGTCGAAGTAAAGATCAAAGTGAAATAAAATTTTAAAAAATTAACGTTTGGAAACGATCTCCGCTGGAAATATTACAAAATGAAGATTACGATTAAAAGAAGTAATGGTTTTTTAGCGAGGAGTGTATTATTATGGTAAAAAAAATTGGTTTATTATTGCTGGGAATGGTTTTACTGGCTTGCCTGCCGGTATTTGCCGCGGAAACGACCCCATCGGCATCCGCGATTGAAACCATCTCCCTGGAAAAATGCCTGGAATTGGCTTTTCAAAACAGCCAACAATTGAAACAAGCCGCTAAAAGCGTAGAGATTGCCCAGGCTGGGATTCAAGAAGCTTCCGGGGGGTTTTATCCAACCGTTGGTTACCGGTATGGATATTTAACGAATATAGTGGCGCCTTCAGTTAATATACCTATTCCTGGTTTTTCAGACATGATCAATATGATTGAAGGAGTTGGTTTTTCCGGGACCATTTCGATAACTCAACCTTTATATACCGGCGGTAAATTAACCAACAGCTTGAAATTGGCGCAAATCAATTTGAATTCCGCCTTGGAAGAACAGCGTAAAACGAAACAACAATTAAATTATAATGTTAAAGAAGCTTATTACCGTTTTTGGCTGGCTGAAAAAATGCTGGATGTGGCACAAAACGCATCTGATAATATGGAGCGCCATTACCAAAAAGTAAACAATCTTTATAAAGCCGGAACCGCATCTTCATTTGATCTGTTACAGGCCAAAGTACGGTTGGAAAATCAAAAGCCGCAAATTATCAAGGCAAAAAATTATTTGGCATTATCCAGGTTAAGTCTAGCGACCTTAACCGGCTTGGAACAAAATCGTGAATTTAAAGTCGAGTACGATCCTTCCAGCTTATTGCTTCCCGAAACAGTTAAAGTGACTTTACAGTCATTACTAGAAGAAGCCTATCAAAAGCGGCCGGAAATTCATCAAATTCAACAATTATCGGAAATTGCAAAAACTAATGAGAAGTTGGTCAAGGCCGGATATCGGCCAACGATCTCATTGTCTTGCAATAGTTCATGGCAAGCAGGTAACCAGTTCACCTTAAGTGATGCTCAAAATACAGTTTCATTGGCGGCAAATTTATCCGGTTTAATCTTTGACGGTTACGTCACTAAGTCACGAGTTGCAAAGGCAATGGAAAATCAAGACTTAGCTCAAATTAAAGAAAATAATGTCAAAGACCAGATACGTCTGGAAGCTCAGCAGGCTTTACAAAATCTCGAAGAAAATATCGAGACAATCCGGGCCAACCAGGCGAATATTCAATTAGCTCAAGAATCGATTAAACTGGTCCAGATCCGTTTTTCAGCCGGCATGGCCACCACCAACGATATTTCCGACGCCCAAACAGCGCTGGAACAGACTTTGAACGGTTATTACCAGGGAGTTTCTTCTTATCTAATCGGTTTGGCGAAATTGGACTTGATTGCCGGGAAGGATGTTGACTAAAAAGCGACTGATGATTAAAACGGGAATACAGATAAATAAGTAAATTCAAAAGGGCTGTATCGGTGAAGCTTCGCTAATACAACTCTTTTTATTTTACACGTAAACGGATAATTCAAATTGTGATAGTACTACTC
>JBJKPO010000250.1:0-2770 GCA_046706235.1 Bacillota bacterium
ATCCTTTGGAATGTTGGCTTGGGCGGCCAGTGGGGCGGCAGTCCCATTTCCGGCACGGTATTTCCGGCATATTATAAAATCGACTATGTCCGGGTTTATCAGGATAACGGCGGCGGTGGCGGCGGACCGACTCCGACCCCTCCTCCGGGACCGACCCCTCCTCCCGGTGGAACCGTTACCATTAAATGCTCCGCAAACAATAAATATGCTTGCGCCGACCTTAATATAGGTAATTATTTAATAGGAGACCGTTCCAGTCCCAGCACCTGGGAGCAGTTCACCATGATAAACAATTCCGATGGGACCGTATCGTTTAGAGCAAGCGCAAACGGTCAATATGTAAGCGCCGATACCAACCTGGGCGGAAAACTGATTGCCAATCGTTCTTCCATCAGTTCCTGGGAAAAATTTACAAAGATTAACAACAGCAACGGGACGGTATCTTTCCGGGCGGTATCCAATAATCAGTATGTATGCTGCGATCTTAATCAAGGCGCTTACTTGATAGCCAACAGAGGTTCCATTGGTTCCTGGGAACAGTTTACTGTACATTAAACAGTAAATTGAAGAGTTGAAACAATCATTTTATCTAAATTATAAAATAAAATAATTATTTGTAAAAACGAACGAAACGGCCTGAAATCGGTCGTTTTCGTTCGTTTTCATATTTATAAAAGTATGATTTATTGTTAATTAAAAACGTTTTCCATTGATATTAAAGGAGAAGCCCGCCCTTGGCAGGGAGACCGCGGTTTTTGTCGAAATTATAAATAACAAATGGAAATGTTTTTTTGGTAGAAGTTCTTTTACAATAAAAGATACATTAACACAATAGTTGGTGATGGAATGGGCAGTACGATTAAGGATGTCGCCCGGAAAGCCCGGGAATCGATTACTACGGTTTCAAGAGTGGTGAATAATCAGGGACCGGTTACACTTAAGACCCGGGATAAGGTATTGGCGGCAATCGAAGCCTTGGGGTATACTCCGAATTATACCGCCAAACGATTACGCCATTGTGAGATCAAGACGATCGGCGTCATTGTTCCCAGTGTTTCCGACCCCTTTTTTACCGGGTTTATCGAAGGAATTGAACAGAAGGCGACCGGAGCCGATTGCCACTTAATTATTTGCTGCTCCCAATATAATATCGCTAAAGAACGCGAGTATATCAAATATTTATATGACGGTAGCGTTGACGGACTGATTTTTATATTACCCCGTATTTCCATAACGGAGATTAATTCGATCAGTAACGCTACACGTTCCGTAGTAGTATTTAGCCTGAATTTACAAATTGATAATATTCAATCCGTTATTTTGGATAATATATCGGGCGGATATCAGGCCGTAATGCATTTTTTTTCTCATCATATCGCTAAAATCGCTTATATCGGAGGAGTGAATGAAGAAACAGACTATGGCCATTGGGCTAAGCTAGCGGGGTATCGAAAAGGGATGGCTGAATGTGGACTGACTGTCGAGGAAGGGTATATTGAAGAAGGTTATTATACCGAAGATGGCGGCCAATATGCTTTTCACCGGCTGATGAAGCACCCAAGGCCGCCTGAAGCAATTTTATGCGCCAATGATAAAAGTGCCTTCGGTATCATGAAAGCGGCCCGACAAATTGGGTTAAAAATCCCGGCGCAACTGAAATTGATCAGCTTTGACAATACCCTTATGTGTCAATATACAACTCCTACTTTAACCAGTTTTGACAATTCGACTCATCGGATTGGGATGGCGTTGTTTGAGAAATTGATCGTCAATTTGAACCAGCAGGAAGCCCGTATTCAAAGCGATATCCAAACTTTTTACCCCAGGTTGATTTTACGCGAGTCTTGCGGTTGTGATCCGGCGCTCCAAAATGGGCCCTTGAAGGATTTAAAATCCAACCGGCTTATTATTAACGATAATGTCATTGGTAACGGTGATTATCAATTCGAATATATCGGGATGTGGAGTTATACTCCGGCTCCGGAAGCTTATCAAGAGTATAATCACTGGACGTTTAGTATTGATAGTTATTGCCGGATGCGTTTTAATGGTATTCAATTTAAACTATACGCCGCCCGTGATCCCCGGAATGGAATCGCCGGTATTTCGATTAATAATCAGCCGGAAGAGATGGTTGATTTTTACGGCGATAAACGAGAGGATAACGTGTTGCTTTATACAAGCCCTAAATTACCGAGAGGGGAACATTTGATTAAAATTCGGGTCACGGGCCTGAAAAATGAGAATTCAGTCGGGGTAACCATTAGCATTGACCGGGCGGAAGTTGTTTTATAAAATGAACATTCGCAAAGAAAAATGGCTGATACGCCGGCGCTTAAAAGTGGAACCACTAAAATAATTGTTAAAAGAATCCAAGAGGCTGAATCAGAGTCAAATCCGGTTCGGTCTTTTTATGTTGTTAAAAAACAGCCGGTTTAAAAAGAACCGGCTTAAAATAAAAGCAAATATAAAAAAAATAAAGCTAGTTTATAAAAATGACAGTATGGTAACGTTACCATATGTCTACCGGGATTATCAATTAATTTTCAAAAAATTAATAAATTGATTATAATAACATTATGCAAAGTAAGTGACAATTCAAGGTTATAAGAAAAGGGGGTGGAATTGTCCAGCCGTTAATTAATTATCAGGAAAATAGCGGCGCATCTAATTGCAGCAAAACATCCAAACACATAAAGGAGGAAATGATTGATGTTAAAAAACAGATTTGTATTCTTAATTTTGGCATTGACTTTAGTATTCGGAATGA
>JBJKPO010000251.1:0-7987 GCA_046706235.1 Bacillota bacterium
GAACTATGGTTTTAATTGAGCCTGAAGCCAGTCCGGCCCTCATTTTCAGTTGATAGTTATAAAATAAAATCCGGGAGGAATCAAAATGCAAGTCACTTTCAGCGAAGATTTATTTGCCGTTTGTTTACTATTGGCCGGGGGAGATACTGGAAAATGCATTGAAGAAGTTATTGTTCTGGTCGAAAAGTATCAACTTGAAAACGACAGGCATTTCGGTATTGCCAGGGACGATTTTCGAAGCTTGTTTTACCAGTTGGGTGTTGATCTTGAAGTAATAACATATGATGATATTTTAAAGGGCGGGGTGCAAAAAATATTAATGGGAATACCTTTACAGAGCTGGATAAGCAATATCCTTGAATATGAAGATACGTATTTCAATGATGAAGGTGGAAATTGGTGCAAGAGCGAAACAGGCGAAGTATCCCCTAGAAATCAATTAATGCGTGTTTTTTTTGGCAGCTGTACAAACCCTGCTTCCGGTGAAGTGATGGACTTTCTGCTGAAAAACGGTTTTAGCCGTAATCTTCTTGAAGATTGTTCCCGGCCTGGAGAGAGCAGTTAGGAATACATTTTTTAGCCTTTTATGATTTGCATGGGGATTATAATTGCGCTACGGAGATCAGGGCAAAAGCCCAATCTATAACTCTTGAACAGGGAACACATACGTTTACTTACAAAGAAGGAACGCAAGTTTCCGTTAAAGCTTTGCATACCGGCACGGAATTAAGCGTGGAGAAGTTTTCATTAGGAATTCCCAATCATGTTTTGTTATTCCCGTATTCCCGACAACAAGACCGCTGAGGAGATAATTGATATCGTGAAGCAACGGAATTTATTGGTTGAAAATAGTAAAAAAGAATAGCAGGAGGTAAAAAATGATGATGAAAAGGATCCTATTGGTTTTAATTTTGCTGTTTGTTTTACATTCAAGCGTTTTTGCCGAAATCGATAAAAACCTGCAAAAAGCCATCGATAAAAACGATATTCGGACGGTAAAAGAATTGATGGCGCAAGGAGTGGATATCAATTCCTCTGACTCGTATGGCTGTACTCCCTTGATGCTGGCCGCGGGTTGGGGCCGGATTGAGATTACCAGATTGTTAATTAAAAGCGGGGCCACTTACGATTCCCGGTATCTGAGGAGCTTTGCCGCAGCCGGCTTGAATGACCTGGTGGAGGAATTAATTAAAAAAGGCGCTGATATTAACGCTGTGGACGAATATGGATATACGGCGTTGATGCTGGCGGCTGATAACGGTCATACCGATACCGCTATCCTGGAGATAAACAACGGAGCGAAATATGACGCAAAATATAAGACCAAATATGGCAGTACTTATCTTCAATTTTTCGCTAAGATCGGGTTAAATGAGTATATAAAAGAACTTCTCAATCAAGGGGCGGATATTAACGGAAAATCAAAAGGGAACGACACTGCCCTGAAGGTTGCTTCCGAAATGGGACACGTGGAGACAGTACGGTTATTGCTGGTAAACGGCGTGGATGTTAATGAGAAAGATAACAATGGCTATACAGCTTTAAAATTGGCGGCCATGAGAGGGCATGCCGAAGTAGCAAAGCTGTTGATTAACAACGGCGCGGAATATGATAATGATTACATATGGGCATTTGCCAGCGCCGGTCTGGATGAATTCATTGAAGAACTGATTAATAGAGGGGCAGCCATTGATAAACAGGATTTTGGTTATACACCGTTAATGTATGCCTTGAAAAGTGGACATACGGATACCGCGAAATTATTAATCGAACATGGGGCTAATGTAAATAACCGTGACTATAACAAGAAAACCCCTCTAATTCAGGCTGTGGAACGTAGGGATGTTAACACGGTAAACTTTTTAGTACAAAATATAAAATATCAAGCGGATTTTAATATTGAAGATGAACAAGGACAAACGGCTTTAATGATTGCGGAAAAGAACGGTTATCAAGAGATTTCATCCTTATTGCGAAAGAGAGAAGGGAACATAAACGTTAAGAACATTTTGATCATCCTGGCGCTTCTACTGATTCCGGCGGCGGTTGCTTACTTCATATGCGCCCGGCTGGAAATGGACATGGTTGGACGTTGGGCTTATATAACGCTTGTCTTTTCCGTTATATCCGTATTTCTCTTTTTCCCGCATGCATTTCTTGGTTCCGCTTTTTTAGGATTTATTGTAGCGGTTTTAAGTATTGGAGGTATCAGAAATATACAACTTCCTTGGAACGCCCCGGGTAATTATGACCCGGTGAGTTGGAGCGGTATTTTAGTGGGGATAGTTGCACTAGTTGCAAGTGTTATATGTTTTGGCGGAAGTTTATGGCTCTCAAAAGTTTTGACCGGTGAAACGTTGTTTATAGAATACTTGTTTTCAGTAAATATCATTAAAATCGAAAAAGCATATTACTTAATAGGGATTTTAGGCAGTCTTTTATTATACGGATTAAATATTTGGCTATTCTTTGATTTAAGGAAGAAATATAAATAGCTAGCGAAGGGGTTTTAGTTCTATAGGCTATTAAGGTATTTGTTAAATTCATCGTAACTTTTAAAACCCAGTTGTTTAATATAGCTTTTGAATGTGCCGGTGGCAATATCCCGGCCTTCGGCATGTTCATACAAAAATCTACGGGTCGATTATTGAGAGGACTGATTCCTTTCCAAATGGTTCCTTTCTTCCCTTGAGAAGATGTTAATCCTAATGCTTTAAAGCTTTAAAAATTGTATAAAATAGCCAAAGAGTATTTGGAGTTAGAAGGAGACCGGTAACTTTTCAAGGGGAATAAAGCTGTGGTATGATATTGATGTATAAGGAATTGTTCCAAAAAAATTACGTGTTGCGGAGGTATGTGTGAGCGGTTTTCATTCCCGGAGTATCAATTATGAATATCTCACCATTATCTATAATCTGATTGAGGCTTACCTGGCGATTGTGTTCGGAGTTATTGCCGACAGTATCGGGTTGATCGGATTCGGCGTTCAGAGCATTGCGGAATCCGCTTATGGGATTGCCCTGATTGTTAGGTATAACTCAAGTAAAAGCTCAAGCAAGGAGGCCGCGGCCAGACAAACACGAAGATTCAAGCGGTTTGCGGTATTTACTTTTTTCGTGTTGGGGACTTATCTTTTGATTGACGGCGGACGAAAATTAATCATGGCCGAGATTCCCAAACCTTCACCGGCCGGGATCGTAATCGCCTCAATATCGCTAATCGCGACGCCGTTATTAATCATAATTAAATATCAAAACGGTAAAAATAAAAACAGATCTTTAGCCAAAGACCTCCGGGGGACTTTATTTTATATGTTGTTGCCGTTGTTATTGCTGGCCGGTCTTTTGCTTAATTCTTACACCGGTTATTGGCAAGCGGACCCGGTGATGGCGGTAATTATTGCCGTATTTCTGTTAAGGAAAGGATTTCAAGCCGCCGGTTAACTGATACAAATAAAAATACCGCAATTTCAGGCAGGAATATTCCATCCCGTGTAAAACTATATATCAACACGGAATTTATTTAAAATGTAACTTTGAGGTTAAAATAAAGGTGGTATTTTGGAAACCAAAATTTTGACGGTTACTGAAACCAATCCGACCCCGGTTCGTGAGGCGGCCCAAATCCTCCAAAATGGCGGATTGGTGGCGTTTCCCACCGAGACCGTTTACGGTTTGGGGGCCGTCTATAATAATGATTTATCGGTATTGCAAATATTCGCCGTTAAAGGGCGGCCGGCCGATAATCCTTTAATAGGTCATATCTGGAGTCAGGAACAGTTAAAGGAATTAACCGGTACGGTTGATCCCAAGGCGGAGCGGTTAATCGAATCTTTTTGGCCAGGACCGTTAACATTGATATTCCCGAAAAAAGATGAAGTTTCGACCATAGTCTCCGCCGGACTGGACACGATAGCGGTTCGAATGCCGTCACACCCGGTTGCCGAAGAGTTGCTCCGGTTCACCGGTATCCCGGTGGCAGCTCCCAGCGCCAATATTTCCGGCCGGCCCAGCCCGACCCGGGGTTCTCACGTAATTGAAGATTTAAAGGAGAAAATTGATTTAATTATCGACTCCGGTCCTTGTTCCAAGGGAATTGAATCAACCGTCCTGTCTTTAACCGGCCAATTTCCGTTAATTTTAAGACCGGGTTCGATTACCAAAGAAATGATCGAGGCTGTACTGCATGAAACCATAGAGATTTCCGGGTACCGGGAGCAGGACCTCCCCCGGGCTCCGGGAATGAAATACCGTCATTATGCCCCCAGGGCCCCCGTTTTTTTGATTGAGGGGGATAATGACAAAGTGGTTATCGAAATCAACCGGTTGTTGAGCGAAAATAATTCATCCAAAGCGGTGGTGCTGGGAAGCACTGAAAATATGAGCCGTTATCATAATGAATGGGTAATGGACTTAGGACCGGCGACCGTTCCCGATTTAATGGCGGTCCGGTTATATGATTTATTGCGTTTTTGCGACCGGCTCCCAATCGATGTGATATATATCGCAGGGGTGAAAGCTACCGGAGTGGGGTTGGCCGTAGCCAATCGGATTCGCAAGGCTGCCGGAGGTAATATCATTCATGTTTCATAAACGATTTTTCTTGTTTTTTATTTTATGTTTTATCTTGCTTTCCGGATGGAGAGATTTCAGTTATGCGGTAGATGAGACTAATAATACCGTTAATACTGTTAATACCGTGCCCTTCTCCGACGCGGAAGTTGATGGTTTTTGTCCGCGGATTGGGGAGATCCTGGAGTATCGGGTATGGGTGAAATCATTGATTTTAGGTGGAAAACAGACTTTTAAAATTATTGCTCAGGATGAGATTCAAGAGCGGGCCGTTTTAAAAGTACAGTTTGAATTAAAAACCACCGGTATCGCCCGGGCGTTAACCAAATACTCCGAAAAGGAGGATTTGGTGCTTGATCGCAACGGTTTGTATCCGTTGTCGATCCGGCGGGAAATTCATCAGGGAAAAGCGGTTACCGTGGAGGAGGTTGATTTCGACTATGTGAAAGGGGTATTAACTCGTTCGGTTTCCATTGATGGATTAAATAAAGAAACCATGGTGCTAGAATTGCCCGGTATCGTTTTAGACGGAGTATCCCTGCAATTATATTTACGTAAAGGAGATTTTCATATCGGAAGCAATAAGCTGTATTTTTATGGGGATGGAAATATCAAAGAGGCGGAATACCAGGTAACCGAAATCAATGAACCCGTGAGTTTGGATTCCGGAACGTATTCGAATTATTACCGAATTGATTATGATAAAGGAAATATTGTTATTTTTATTGCGCGTGATACATATCGCACCCCGTTTAATATTAAAGTACTGGCTTCGTTTGGAAAGTGCGACGCCAAGCTTTTCAGCATTAATAGAGTTGTGATGAACCTAAATTAATAGCTAATGAATCGAGGATATTTTTTTAAATTTAATTCGCGGTTCCCGCAACCATCACAAATCCAAATCATTAAATCTTTATTGACGGAAACAATCGCTTGAAACCGTAAATTATTTAAGCATTTAGGGCATTCCAGCATTAAGAAATTTGAATGATTATCAACGAACGGCCATGAAAATAAGGTTAGATATGACGTGTGGCTTGTTCCTCCCAATGCACGGTTATCAGTTGCGCTTCAATATGGTGTATTGCGTATATTTACACCTATTTTTATTGTTCATAACATAGTTATAGATTAACCGTTAACCGAATTGATTATTCATTATAAATTTCATTATAATGGCCGCGTTTATAAATATAAATTATTCTGAATACATGAATTCCGAATATCTCTGAATGGTGCAAATAAAAAATAAAACATTCATAATTGAAAGGAGTCGGAAGCTCAAATATCGAATTAGAAATTAACAGCTATTAAACCTTAACTTTGATTAGGGGGAAGAATCATTTCATGATTAAGCAAGTTTTATTTGTCTGTACCGGTAATACTTGCCGTAGTAGTATGGCTGAAGCTTTACTTCGTAAAATGTTAACCGAGGATTTGGGAGAGAAGGCCGCTACCATCCGGATTGTTTCAGCCGGGACCGGGGCCAGATCGGGAGACGGCGCGGCTCAAAATGCCATTGAGGTAATGGCCAAGGAAGGAATAGATCTCAGGCAGCATCGCGCCAGGCGTGTTACTCCGGAAATGGTCACTAATGCCGATCTGGTGCTTACCATGACTCTTGATCAGAAAAATACCGTCTTGAATATAATGCCGCAGGCGAAATATAAGGTTTTTACCTTAAGTGAATTCGCTCAGGGTGTAAAAGAAATCGAAGATTTAATGGATCAAGCCGAGAGTTTACGGTTGACTCTTGAGGAAAAACGCCGGAGATATTTAGAACGGGAGAGTTCCAAGCTCAAGGAGTTGCGGCGCCGTAATTTGGAATTGAGCCGTCAAATGCGGGCGTTGGATGAAGAACTTCGGCAGATCGAGCAAAAAATGGAGCAAGAAACCGCGGTGGAAAAACGGGAATTAGAATTAATTCAAGAAAAATTAACTTCCCTGGAAATCCCCGATCCTTTGGGTCAGAATATTGAAACATATAAAATTTGCGCTAATGAAATTAAGGAAAAGTTAAAAATTGTCGTCAAACAAATCAAAGAATCGCTTGAGGAATAGTTTTTTAAAACTTAGGAATAGTTTTTTAAAACTTAGGAATAATCATGAACCTAATCTTAAGGAGCGAGCGAATTGTCAAATGTCAATGTAATTAATCATCCTTTAATTCAACACAAGTTATCGATCATTCGTGATCAAAACACCGGGTCTAAAGAATTTCGGGAGTTAATCGAAGAGGTTGCCATGTTAATGGCTTATGAAGTTACCCGCAATTTTCCATTGGAAGAAATTGAAGTGGAAACTCCGGTGGCGCCTGCGGTTTGCCAGGTCATTTCCGGTAAAAAGATCGCGGTTGTCCCGGTTTTAAGAGCCGGACTCGGAATGGTCGGAGGAATTTTAAAGTTGATTCCCACTGCAAAAGTGGGACATATCGGCGTTTATCGCGACCCGGAAACCTTACAGCCAATTGAATATTATTGTAAACTCCCTACCGATATCGTGGAACGTGAATTAATCATGGTGGATCCAATGCTGGCGACCGGAGGTTCAGTGGTGGCGGCAATCCAATTATTGAAACAGCGCGGCGCCACTCAAATTCGTTTTATGGGTTTAATTGCAGCCCCCGAAGGAATTAAAATGCTGCAGGAAAAGCACCCGGACGTGGATATTTATGTGGCGGCGATTGACGATCGTTTAAACTCTCACGGTTATATCGTTCCCGGACTCGGTGACGCCGGCGACCGTTTGTTCGGAACCAGATAAAGCCGGTAATATTATAAAAAAGTATTACTAAATTTCAAGTATCCGGATAGTATCAAAATATTTTATCCCGGGAATAATTCCGGGTTTATTTATTTCTATTTGAAAAAGCAATCTATCCGACGAAAAAGCGAAAAAGCTCGATATAATTAGACTATAATCTAGAAAACAACCTAATATTCCTAGAAATTACCGAAGAACGGCACTTGTAATTTTTGTTTTGTAGCGGTATTCTTTTTTATAATGGGGAGAGATTTTAGAATTGAGGGGACAACCATTCGGCAGCGTAAGGATCAGAATGATAAGGAAATGTGGCGAAGTATTGGACTGTATAGTTTCATGAGCTTGAATCTTGCGTTTATGATAGTCGGTGGTTACTTTATAGGCCGGTTGGTTGAACGGAATTTTCATATAAAAAATGCGATGGTTACCGGAGTTCTTATTGGTTTATTTATTGGTTTTTATGAGCTGTTTAAAATTGCTTTTAAGGCTGGCCGGATGAAATGAATAAACTAATTTTTTTTCCCTTGTTGGGAATAATCACTTTGACAACTCTTTTTTTGGCCAATATCCACGGTTACACCGGCGCGGTAATTTTGGGGCTTAACGTGATCATTTTTGATTTTTTTTGGCAATGGTTGCGGTTTAAAATAATT
>JBJKPO010000252.1:0-3617 GCA_046706235.1 Bacillota bacterium
CCGTAATCACGGTAGCGGCTACCCGGACCTCCACCCGTTCTCCCATTTTTAGCTCAAAATTCCTGCCGGGCGCATGTTGTCTTATCAACATCATTAAATAATTTCGAGTAAATCGCCGGACTTGCCCCGGAAGCGGCGCGGACCCCAAATCTATTTTTTTAAAATCATCGAGGTCCGACGCGGTTCCTCCTTGAATAGTTCCTAAATCTCCCAAAGTCAACTCCGGACCTGTTATCGTAATACTGGTGGGAATCTCGAGAATAAATGCCGGCCGGCTATCGTCCGCCAACGCCATTCCCACGGTAACCATGGCTAACGCCAAAATTATACCGGTCCATTTAAAACCAATCATAACTTACCTCTAGCGTCTTAAGTTATTAGCGACCTGAAGCATTTCATCTGATGCTTGAACCGCTTTTGAATTTACATCATAGGCCCGTTGGGCGACAATCATATTCACCATTTCTTCCACGACCTGTACATTGGACATTTCCAACGCCATCTGAGTGATGGTTCCAACCCCTTCGGTTCCCGGGGTAGCGGTTTCCGGTTCTCCGGAAGAACTTGATTGGATATACATATTTTTCCCTATCGGAAGCAATCCGGCCGGGTTAATGAATCTGACTAATTCCAATTTCCCGATTTCCTCCGGGTTATTTTCTCCCGGTAATATTACCGTCACGGTCCCGTCCGGATCGATGACCAGATTGGAACTGCCGTCCGGTACGGTTATTTCCGGTTCCAGGTAATTACCTTCATTGTCCAATAACCGGCCTTCCCCGTCAATTTTAAAATTACCGCCCCTGGTATATGCCAACCGGCCATCCGGTAATGCAACTTGGAAAAATCCATCTCCTTCGATCATTAAGTCCAAGGGATTACCGGTTTGTTGAGCGCTGCCTTGCTCAAACAACCGGTTGGTCGCCGCCAGTCTTGCCCCAAGACCCACTTGTAATCCGGCCGGACGTTGACCCGTGGTCCCTAATGATGAATTACCGGGGGTACGTAATGTCTGATAAAGCAAATCTTCAAACTCCGCCCTGATTTTTTTAAATCCGACCGTATTTACATTGGCCAAGTTATTGGATATGGTATCAATATTGGTTTGTTGCGCGATCATTCCGGTCCCGGCCGTCCATAAAGCTCTTATCATTTTCATGACCTCCCCAAAACCGATTAAAATTCCGGCATAATTGAAAAAAAATAAAAACCGCCCAAAATTTAAAGCCGGGCAGTTGAAGTCGGAACTAAACTAACCATAATTTAGCTTTTATTAAAAAAGTGATTGGACAGCGGAAAGATCTCTATCGTTCGACCCTTCCCTAAACCTCCGCAAGCGGTCCGGTTTATGCTTCAACTGCCGATATTTGATATTTAATTGGTTAATTACTTGCAATTCCCGATCTTATTTTGCCAAATCATTCACGGCCCTGCCTAAGGTATCATCATGAGCCATTAAAGCTTTTTGATTGGTTTCATAATTACGGGTGGCCGTAATCATCTGAACCATTTCATATACGGTATTGATATTGGAGTGTTCCAAGGCGCCCTGGACAATCCGGAAATCAGTTGCCGGCGTGGCGGCTTGATTGGTATAAAAATACTGGCCTTCTTTGGACATCCCGCCGGTGTTAAAAATCTGCAAACGGTTGACAATATTATCCGCTTGAATGATTTCCCCCGCCTCGGTTATTGTAAAGTCCCCTTCTTCGAGCCGGACCGGTCCATTTTCGCCAAGGACCCTGTACCCCTCCTGTGTCACCAGATAGCGATCTTTATCAATCATAAAATTACCGGCTCTTTGATATTTCACCCCGTTTGGAGTATCAATGGCGAATAAACCCGTACCTTCAATTGTTAAATCAGTCGAATTTCCGGTAACTTGAACCGGGCCGTTGGTAAAATCGACATATTGGGTTACCGCTTCCACGCCTAAACCTAATCTTCCAACCGGACTTACTCCCCGTTTATTATAAGCATTCAAAAAAAGCTCCGCGAAAGGAACCGTTGTTACATTGTCCTTTTTAAACCCGACGGTATTTACATTGGCCAGGTTATTGGCTATCACGTTTTGCCGGTCCATTTCGGCAACCATTCCGGTTGCGGACGTATAAAGACCTCTCAGCACTTTCTCACCTCCTCATTTATACTTTCTATTTATATCGGACAATCACCATGAAATGTTTAATATTTTATTGAAAGCAAATTAGAAGTCCTGTAAAAAAGTCCGCTTCTTATGAAATTTGTCTAAAGACCTTATTTCACAGGACTTCTAACAAAGAACTGTGATGACTCCGCAAATAAAATAGACTTTATCTCAGTTCTATATTAGTAGAATTGTGATAAACCTATTTTAATGGCGTATGAATACTATATAAGCAACTTGGATCGAACTTAAAAAAGCCCAGATTTACTGGACTTTCTCGAATAAGATACATCTTAATCTTTAATCTTTAATGTTTAATTTGGAATTTGAAATTATTATTTCAATAACTTAACCAAAACGACCCCTGATAAACTTTTTACAAACCGGAACAGCTGCCGGGTGATCCCCTTGCCTAAATTATGCCCGATTTTTTGAGTGCGGCTCAGTTGGTAAACCATCCTGGTCAACTTGGCGGCGTCATGTCTAATCACATTGGACTTGGCAATAATCTTTGCTCCTAACGGTGTAACCCCATAATTTTTAATTTTATCGAAATCGGTAAAAACCGGTTGTGCCCCCTCTTGCTGATACCGGGCTAAAATTTCCGGTGGAATGGGTTCCGTATTTACCAGGGCGATATCCATTAGCCCTTCTTCGCTATGTTTGAAAATCGCCTTTATATGATCGCTCGCGGTATAATTATCGGTTTCGCCGGGTTGAGTCATGGCATTACAGATATATATCTTAAGAGCGGAAGACGTTTTAATGGCTTCCGCAATTTCTTTTACCAGCAAATTGGGAATAATACTGGTATATAGACTTCCCGGCCCAATAATAATCACATCCGCTTCCTTAATGGCGTTTAGCGCGTCCGGAACCGGCCGGCTGCCCTCCGGTTCGATATACAGCCTTTTAATGGGAGCTTTTGATCGTGAAATTTTACTTTCGCCATACACAAAGCTGCCGTCGGTCAATTCGGCCTTTAAAGTAATATTTTCCAAAGTAGCCGGTAACACCTGCCCGCTTACCGCCAGAACTTTGCTGGATTCCTTGATAGCCGCTTCGAAATCACCCGTGATATCGGTCATAGCCGTTAAAAATAAATTTCCGAAATTATGGCCGGCTAGCGGAGAATCTCCACTAAACCGGTATTGCATTAAGCGTTCCATTAACGGCTCCAAATTAGCCATAGCAACTAAACAATTACGGATATCACCCGGAGGTAAAATCCCAAACTCACGGCGCAGACGGCCCGAACTTCCCCCATCATCACCAACCGCGACAATGGCGGTTAAATTCGAGGTTAATTCCTTTAATCCCCTTAAGATGGTTCCTAACCCGGTCCCACCGCCAATAACTACAATTTTAGGCCTATTGTTTAACATCCCCCGGTAATGGTTCGTATTTTTCGATAACACTTAAATTATCACCTTCATCTAATCCCTGGTTCATAAAATTGACAGTAAATAGT
>JBJKPO010000253.1:0-1334 GCA_046706235.1 Bacillota bacterium
CGGGAACTGTGTTGGAGTCCAATCCCGACTTTGTTAAAATTGCCGAAGCATATGGGGCAAAAGGATACCGGATTACGGATCCCGGAGAATTACGTCCGGTTCTTAAAGAAGCATTGGCGGCACCAGGTCCGGCGGTGGTAGATTGCCACGTTGACCGGGAAGAGAACGTATTACCAATGGTTCCGGCAAATTCTCCCATTAATAAAATGATAGGGGTGAATGACTGATGCGTCATATTATTTCGGCGTTAGTGGTAAACCATTCCGGGGTGATGGCAAGAGTAGCCGGGCTTTTTAGCCGGAGGGGTTATAATATCGATAGTATTGCGGTCGGTCATTCGGAGGAGCCGAATTTATCCCGGATGATTATTGTAGTTGAGGCCGATCAAGAACAAGTTCTTGAACAGATTGAAAAACAGCTTTATAAATTGATCGATGTGGTTAAAGTTAATGATCTTCCGGTGAAAGAATCAGTGGAGCGAGAGTTGGCCCTAATTAAGGTCAACGCCGGTTCTCAAAACCGATCGGAGATTATGCAAATTGTGGATATTTTTCGGGCAAAGATTGTTGATGTCAGCAGCCGGGCGGTAATTGTGGAAATTACCGGCGGATCTGAAAAAATCGAGGCGTTTATTACACTGTTAAAACCTTATGGAATAAGAGAAATCGTCCGGACTGGCCAGATTGCCATGCTCCGGACTCCGAAAAAAGGCGAGAAATAATGCACAAAGGCATTAAAGAAATACTTTTTTCAGCCGGACAAATCTCCACTAGAGTAAAAAGTTTAGGAGCGGAGATTTCATGTGATTATCAGGGAACAACTCCGGTATTGGTGGGTATTTTAAAAGGCGCGGTACCTTTTTTAGCTGATTTAATAAGAAATATTGATATACCATTGATCTATGACCTGATGGCGGTATCCAGTTATGGCGCTTCAACGTTATCCAGCGGCACGGTCCGGATTTTAAAAGATTTGGATTTACCGGTTGAAGGACGGGATGTGCTTATTATCGAGGATATCGTCGATACGGGTCTAACGCTTCAATATTTACTGGGAAATTTAAAATCGCGCCATGTAAAGTCCATCAAAGTTTGTACTTTGTTAGATAAGCCCAGCCGCCGGAAGGTGGCGATTCAACCCAATTATAACGGATTCGTTATTCCCGATGCGTTTGTGGTTGGATACGGTTTGGATTATAATGAACAGTATCGAAATCTACCCTATATTGGGGTGCTGGATGAGGAGGTTTACCGGGTGTAACTTATTTTCCTTCCTTTAAACTAAGAAAATGAAGGTTTGAATTGACTTATCAAGTTTTTTTTGTTATGATAATG
>JBJKPO010000254.1:0-7162 GCA_046706235.1 Bacillota bacterium
ACCCAAGGCAGCATGGTGGTCGGCATGAAAGCTACCGCGGAAGATCTCACCCGGATTATTTTTCCTCATCCGACGATATCGGAGATTATTTCCGAAGCCGCTCACGGGATTGTCGACCGGCCGATTCATATTTAAAAACAAAAAGGAGCGATTGTAATGTTGCCGTTTATTGAAGCCATTAAGGAAAGAGATCCGCAGTTTTATGAGGTGATTAAGGGGCTGGTGGATCTTACCCAAAACGAAAGCAGTTTGGATGCTAAAACGAAGCTGATGATCTCGCTAGCGGTCGATGCCTGCACCGGAGCGGCGGAAGGAGTGGCGTCAATTGCCGGGGTCCTTCGTAAAATGGGGGTTACCGACCAGCAAATCGCGGAGATTTTACGTATCGTTTATTTCGCCAAGGGCAATGAAGTACTGGTAACTTCGATGGCCGCTTTCAAAAAATCTTAAATAGTTTGATCGAAAGCCGCCCTTCTTCCGGGACAATTCGTTTTTGGGCAGAACCGGCAATTTACGTAGTTCGTCTCATTGGCGAATAAAATCCCGGAAATGGATTTAACCGGTTTCATTAGATTGGTTTCGGTTAGTTCGACGCCAATCATTCCGGTTACATCGCCCAGCAACCCGAAAAGTTTCGGTTGTTCCTCAACCGGCCAGTCATCCAGCGAACCCGGATTCATCATGGCGACGTCCGGTAAGTGATACTCGCTTTTTATTTTTTCCTGAAAAGTTTGCACGGCTGATTCCAGCGCCGATTCGGCAATTTTTCCAGCCCAAAACCGCTTTAATTCTTCATTTTGGTTATTATACCATTCGTCAAGCTCCCGGCCGCAAGTTACGATAAATGGATATGCTTTGGATTCCCGCTCCAAGTTGATCCGCAGAATGCGGCTCCGGAAAGTAATCCCTTCCAGCGCGACAAAACCGTCGCCTTTTTCCCGGACCGGCGATTCGCGGTATATTCCTTTCGGGCGGCCCAAAGCCGCGGCCGCCGCAATTAATTGCTCCAATTCGGCAACGGTTTCGTGGGCTTGCCGAATATGGAGATCCCGCGCTAATTGGGGGAGTTCAATCCGAAACGGAATATCGTTCAAAATGATTGTTTCCGGCATAACGGTTACCTCCGGAAGAGATATAACCATTATATATTAAATTTGTTGTTTGCGGTTGATGATAATAATAAATAACTATCCATTTAGATAAGATTTCTGACAAAAAAATGCTGGTGGTAAAAGAAAGTAAGGCCTAAAATCAGACCCTTTGTCCCTGGAAATGGATAACCACCATCCTTCGTAGTGATAAAAAACTGATTTAACTGGATAGTCATTTAGTTTTTTACTTAAATTTTTTGAAGGAAAGTAATTCCTTGAGAAGAATAAAAATATATTGGAAAATAGTTATTCACCTAAAGCGGTATGAAAAACTCAAATTAACAGCGGAACACTCGTCCGAAAAACGGTCAAGGTTTCCAATGTAATTTTATCAATATTTTAGTCTATAATAGTATCAAATAAGGTTTTATAATTGATTAAATCAATATCACGGTATGGAGGTTTTTCCGATGAATGGACAACCCGCGCCGAACCGTCTGATTAATGAAACCAGTCCTTATCTTATTCAGCATGCTCATAACCCGGTCGATTGGTGGCCCTGGTGCAATGAAGCGTTCGCCAAAGCCGTGGAGGAAGACAAACCGGTCTTACTTTCATGCGGTTACTCGGCCTGCCACTGGTGCCACGTAATGGCGCATGAGTCGTTCGAAAATCCGGAAATCGCGGATTTGATGAACCGGTATTATATTTGTATCAAAGTGGACCGGGAAGAAAGGCCGGATATCGATCAGCTTTATCAACAGGCGGTTCAGACGATGACCGGCCAAGGGGGATGGCCGTTAACGGTCTTTTTGGATCATGAACGGCGGCCGTTTTTTGGCGGTACTTATTTTCCGCCGACTGAAATGTATGATCGAATGAGTTTTCCGGGCGTATTGAAAGCAATACATGAAAAGTGGCGGATTGATCGGGAAAAAATCCGCCAAGCCGGAGAGGAACTGGTGAAATACATTAACGAGCGAGTCGACTCAAACGGCGGTAACGGTTTTGAAAACATTCCGGAACCGGATTTACCCGCCAAAGCCGTTTCCGAATTAAGCGGAATTGCGGATCGCCGTTATGGAGGATTCAACGGCGCGCCTAAATTTCCCAATTCGAATTTATTGCAATTGCTGTTAAGGGCCGGCAAGCACTACGACGTAATCACCCCCGAACAGGAATTGGTTTTATTTACTTTAAAGCAGATGGCCCGGGGCGGGATCCATGATCAAATCGGCGGTGGATTTCACCGCTATGCAACCGACGCCCAATGGCTGGTCCCGCATTTTGAAAAAATGCTGTATGATAATGCGCAATTAATCCGTATTTACACGATGGCTTATCAATTAACAGGTGATGAGGAATATAAAAATGTAGTTCAAAGCGCTACTGACTATATCCGGCGGGAAATGACTTCGCCGGAAGGGATTTTTTATACATCCCAGGATGCGGATAGTGAGGGAGAAGAAGGCAAATATTATACCTGGGATATTCGGGAAATTAAGGAGATATTGGGACCGGAATTGGCTCAACCGGTGATCGATTATTATCAAATTACTAATGAAGGCAATTTCGCCGGAAGGAACATTTTGCATTTGAGGGAAATCGATGATGAAAACCTTGCTTTTATAAGCCCGGAAATCCGCCGGAAAATGAACCGGGCGGGTTTTGTTTTACTACAAGCCCGGCAAAAGGGGGTTTAGCATTTTCGGGATGAAAAAAAACTAACAAGTTGGAATGGTTTGATGATTGGAGCAATTGCTTATGCCTATCAAGTCTTTTCCAACCCGCTCGATTATCGGAGCGCCAAAAAAGCGGCGGAGTTTTTACTGAACTTGGCCCGGGTTATTGATGGGAATTTATCCGGGATCTATAAAGACGGCAGGGTTAAAACCTCCGCATTTTTGGACGATTATGCCTTTTTTGCCTCCGGTTTAATCGACCTCTATGAAGCGGATTTTAATGAATACTGGTTGGAACAGAGTTTACGCTTGACTCAAAAAGCCTTCGAACTATTTAGTAATCAGGATGGGCGATATTATGTCACGATTGAAGGCCGGGACGATTTGATTTCCCGGCCGCTTTCCGGCGCGGACCAGGCGATTCCCGGCGGAGAGGCGGTTCATTGTGACAATCTGTTGCGTTTGGCTTCATTTAGTGGGGAAACAAGCTTAAGAGAGGAAGCGGAAAGGATATTCAAGGCTTATGGGCAGGAAATGGCTCGTAATTATTGGGGGTATGCTTCTCTTATCGGTGCCTTGGACGTATATTATCAACATTTTAAAGAGTTTGCTTTTATCAGCGAAAGCGCGGCTTTACCCGAAATGCTGGCCCGGTTGCGAAAAACTTTCATTCCGTATCGGGTAGTGGCCTTTCACAATAAAAACGGAAATTCCGAACCATTCGGGGAACATCCGGCCAGGGCGTTGCTTATTGATCGTGATACTGTAGACAGCCGGCCAACTTGTTATATATGTTCCGGTTTTAGTTGCCTGCCGCCGGTTACGGATTTGGAGGATTTTAACCTCATTCTCAAGCAATTCAGGGGAGGAATGGTTGCGGTTCCGGCGCGATATTAATAGACAAGAGGACATCAATGAAATCTTTGGAACTGGTAATACCGGCGGGTAATCCGGAAAAATTACATACCGCCCTTTTATATGGCGCGGACGCGGTTTATATCGGCGTGGAAGGTTTTAGTCTCAGGGCCCGTCAGGCTGAGTTTGCCCTCAAGGATATAGCCGGCGGGGTGCAAGCGGCCCATCAACGTGGCGTCAAAGTTTACGCCGCTCTTAATGTTTTCGCGAAAACCCGGGATCTTAAAACCATCCCTCCGGCGCTTGAAATATTGAAAGAAGCAGGGGTGGATGCGGTTATTATAAGCGATCCGGGCTTTTTGGGAATGATACAAAAATCAGGGCTTGAAATACCGGTTCATCTAAGCACTCAGGCCAATACCACCAATATCGAGGCCGCCCGTTTCTGGGGAGAACAAGGTGTCCGGCGGATTGTGCCCGCCAGGGAATTGAGTCTTGAAGAAATAGCGGAAATTGCCGCCGCGGTGCCTGAAGTGGAATTTGAGATATTCGTTCACGGGGCAATGTGCATGGCCTATTCCGGACGGTGTTTTCTATCGGCCTTTCGGACCGGCCGAAGTTCTAATAATGGTGATTGTACTCATCCCTGCCGCTGGGTACATGTTTTATTGGAAAAGACCAGGCCCGGTAATCCTTTAATTCTTGAGGAAGACCAGCGTTATAGTTATTTATTGAGTTCCAAGGACTTGTGCATGATTGAATATTTGCCGGAAATTCAAAAAGCCGGGGTTACCGGTTTAAAAGTGGAAGGCCGGATGAAGTCCGCTTATTATGTCGCAGTGGTTGCCCGAACCTATCGCCGGGCTTTGGATGCGTTGCAAAAGGACCCGGATCAGTATGATTGCCGACCGGAGTGGTTGGCTGAATTGGGAAAAATCTCAAATCGCGGATATACCAGCGGGTTCTATTTTACCGACAAAGCCAAGATCAATGAAATGAACCCCAATGTCAAATATTATCAGAACCATGATTTGGTAGGTACTGTATTAGCGTATGATCCACCAACTAAAAAAATTTTAGTGGAAGCCCGCAATCGGCTTACCACGGAAGATCATCTAGAATTATTGCTGCCGGAGACAACCATTACTTTGGATCCCAAGCAAATGACCGATGAAAATAATCTTAAAATAAAAAGCGCTCACAATGGCTACCGGATTTATTTCCCGGTTGATCGGGAAGTCCCGGTGGGAGCGGTAATCCGGCGCGGATACCACAATTAATTACAATATTAAAAATTAAAGGGCTACCTTTCGGTAGCCCATTGGTAATATTGAAAATTAATTTAGCCACAACTTTTAGATCTTTTTCCGGTAATTAAATCCTAAAGCAAGGCGAACAATCACTCAAATATTAACATCATAATTACAGATCTTTGTTAAGCGGTTTTCCGGAATCTAATTTTTCAATGATAATCTCACCTCTTTTGATATCAGCGTAAATTTGAACCAAATCACCGGGTTGATAAGGCCTGATCTCCTCCGGAACGGTTAATCTACCTAAAGTACCGATTTGACGAACAATACTTACTGCTTTCACTCCACTCACTCACTTTCATCAATTTCATTTTTATCCTTACGTGTAAAAACCGAAATTAGCGCCAACCTATTGCCGGTATGTAGAAACTTACTTTTTCCGGACAGTTGGATTCGTTAAATTTTATATTCCACTAAAGTCTGTTTTTTCCTGCTGAAATGAGTCATGAAAAAATAGTTTTATGGTCGAAGACCGGAAATTTATATTAACTCCGGTTTCATTTTTTGAAATCGAACGCAATGAAGAAAAATAATTTTCAAACTTAAAAGGTCTTTGCAAAATAGCGCTGTAATAGTAATATAATATAATGAACCGAATATTGCGGTGTTAAGTTATAAAAAAAGTATTACTCACACGGACTCCTATAGGATTTCGAGTAAATTACCGATGTTTTTAGGGAATAATAGATTTCGGACATGGAAAAGGAGTGGTTCAATGAGCAACCCTTTGGTTTTTGCCGGTAATCTGTTTGATCTCGGCCAAACAATGGCGGCCGGTATTTTTGATGATGTAACATACGCCTGGGAGGCATTGCCCAGGATTAAGGAATTTGTTATTCAATTGGCGGCCGGATTACCCGGCGATTTTGATCAAGTTAGTGAAAATGTGTGGATTGGTAAAGGTACGACTATTGAAACGACCGCAATGATTAAAGGCCCGGCTATTATCGGATATAACTGCGAGATCCGGCATGCGGCTTACATACGTGGAAGTGTAATTATCGGGAATGGAGTAGTGATAGGTAATTCGACCGAGATTAAAAACGCCATTCTGTTTAACGGCGTGAAAGTGCCGCATTTTAATTATATCGGCGATTCAATACTTGGTTATAAATCGCACTTAGGCGCGGGAGTTATTTTGTCCAATGTTAAATCAGTCCAGGATCATATTAAACTTAGAGACATTAATGGCCAATCTTTCGAAACCGGGTTGAAAAAATTCGGAGCTTTAATCGGTGATTACGTCGAAGCCGGTTGCAACTCCGTATTGAATCCGGGGACTATTGTCGGACCAGGCACCAATATTTACCCGCTAACCATGGTAAGGGGAATCATTCCGGCAGGATATATCTTAAAAAATGACGGCAGTTTAGTTCCAAAAGCCGCATATACGCAGGAGACCATTATACCATTAGTATGAAAATCCGCCTGCGCCCCTCTGGGGATATCCTTGGGCTTGCTGGATTTCCATTTTCACATCTGAAAGCCGGTTTGATCGGCTTTCAGAGGGGTTAATATGATTACAAATTGATCGTTGTATTTTCGTTTACGGATCTAAAGGAGATCCCAAATGAACCCAAAACGTCATTTCATTTTTTGCTTCATACTATTATTTCTTTTGATTTTTATTAATCCTCTTTTTTTAATGAGGGCTTTGGCTTCACAAACGGATGAAGCAGGTCCGGCGCCGGTTTTATTCGGGATTTCGGATATCCCAGCCAGAGAGTTAAAATTCGGCCCTTTTATCACTCCCGTCAATTCCGAATTAGATAATAATTATATTGATGTTTTTAAGAAGGCTGTTAATTACTACAATCGGGGCGCATATCTTCAAGCAATTCATTTGTTTGAATTAATAGCTTCCCGTTATAATGACCGGGGGCAGGCTCTTTATTTGCTTGGTTTGAGTTATTATTACAGTCAAAATTATGAAGCGGCGCTAAAACCATTTCATTTTGCACTGGATGCCGGATACGAACCGCAAAAAATTAAGGAAGGATTGACCGGAGCCTTATTTAAACTGGGATATCGTTATTCCGGTAAATTCGATTACCGGATGGCTATCGGCTATTATAAGGCCGCATTGCAATATCAAGATGATGAGCCCTCGGAAAGCAATGTAATTTATTGTTATTTGCAACTGGCTAAAGGATCGAAAAGCCCGGCCAATACGGTCTGGTTGCTTTACGCCTATGATTTCATCCGGACGGCGGGGCTTAAG
>JBJKPO010000255.1:0-1720 GCA_046706235.1 Bacillota bacterium
GATTACATCTTTTCAATGACTGGCATTGCTTTGAAATAGTCGACCAAAATCTTCAATATGCAAAGCCGGGAGAGCCGGGAAAATTGCTCTTGACCAATCTTTATAACTATACCCAACCTTTGATCCGCTATCAATTAAATGATGAATTGTTATACGATGACAGACCTTGCCGCTGTGGATGGCCTTTTCCCGTTATTAAAACCATTGCCGGCCGTCAAGAAGAATTTCTTTGGTTTGAAAAATCACCCGGAGAAAAAGAATATATCCATCCCATCGTATTTGTGGAATTTTATGTGGAAGGACTCGAGAAATTACAAATAATTCAAACTCAATTAAATGAATTAACCATAAAAGCGGTAATTCGCAATGATCATGAAGCCGCTTTAATAGCGATTAATAATAGAATAAATACGCTCCTTCAAGAAAAAGGGTTATTAAATATCGTTAATTTTAAAGTAGAGATTGTCAAAGATATTGAAAGTAATCCAAAGACCGGAAAATATAAATTAATAACTTCTTATCGAGATCCGGTTTATTTTTACCCCTCATCTATTGTATAATTAAGAGTTGATTATGGCAATTTTTGATCTTAGCCTATAATTCTCCTTATGGGTATTCCGCATCTAAACCGAATCAGGAGCGATCCTGATTTTTATTTTTGGAGAAAAGGGTGCATTGAAAGCAGGAGATTAAACAACAAACTTGAAATAGTATTTGCAAATTTAATGCAAAATCAAATACGAGCAAAACTGGAAATTACGAATATAAAATCGCAGAAACCTTTGAAAGGACCAATCATACATAATGGATGAGCAAGATTTAAAGTCCATCGTTGAAGTAAGTTATTTAAACCGCGAGAATACCTGGCGTTATCGGGCTATATTGCAGTATTGTTTTTTACAGCATGAACGGTTGCATCATTACGTTTATCCGGAAGAAATCTACCAGTATCTGCGGGATAGCCGTTTTTTCAACGATTATACCGAGGAACAGTTACAACAGGACTTAAAACAATTGGTTGAATGGAAAAACCTCATTCCGCGCCAGGAAACCGGCAGAGTGCAAACTATCGACGATTTTAAACGGAAGAAATATCGGTATCAATGCACCCCTTACACCATTGAGATTGAGCGGATGATTATCCGCCTTCGCCAGTTAGGTGATAGTTTCGGCGGTTCACTGGAGGCCACTTTATTCGAACGGCTGTTGAAAGCGTTAACCCAATTGTTGGAAGAGGGGCCGGCCTTGGCCGGCGGCGAATTAAACCAGAATTGGGAGGATCTTTGGGGCAATTTCCGGAATATGGTCCAGAACGGTTCGGATTACCTGGCTCATTTGTAGAGCGATAAAGTTGAAGAACAGATGATGACCGAGGCTTTTATCGCCTATAAAAATGCTTTTACTCAATATTTGCAAAATTTTATCTTGAGTATGCAACGAACCTCCTTTAAAATCGAAGCAATGCTTAAAAAAACTACACCGCAATCGGCGCGGCGGATAGCCGGGCGGCTGGCGGAATACCAATTAAGTATTCCCCGTCTCGATGCAAGGCTCAATAAAGAGGAATTAGTTGCCTCTTACCTGGACAAATATCAGAGTTTGGCGGAGTGGTTTCTGGGACGGTCGAACCATCCCAGCGAATTATTGGCGTTACAAAAAGAGACTACGGAGACCATCCGCCGGATCACCCGTTTCGCCCAACGGTTGGGTGAGCGTAGCC
>JBJKPO010000256.1:0-6064 GCA_046706235.1 Bacillota bacterium
CGTTTATAGCGACAATTACGGTAAAAAAAACGGTTCGTTCGGGACAACGAGTTGTTTTTGAAGGAAGTATGGTAATCATCGGCGATGTCAATCCGGGAGCGGAATTGGTAGCAGCCGGTGATATTATTGTTTTGGGCAGGTTGCGAGGGACTGCTCATGCCGGGGCCAAGGGAGATATAACAGCGCAAATTATTGCTTTTCAACTACAACCTGTTCAAATACGAATCGCGGGAGTCATCAACAGGGCGCCGGAACAAGAATCGCCGCAATCCGATTACCACGGGCCTGAAGTAGCCAGGATTAAAGATGGATTGATTGTTGTGGAACGATATCATTATTAATTTGGATAAAGATATTTGCGGGAACGAAACTAGCCTACGTCTATATAGGAGGAATATTAATGGCCGGTAAAGTATTTGTAATAACTTCGGGTAAGGGTGGGGTTGGAAAAACCACTACTTGTGCTAATTTGGGTACCGGATTTGCAATCAGGGGGCGAAAAACGGTATTAATCGATGCGGACGTGGGATTACGCAATTTGGATGTGGTTATGGGCTTGGAAAATCGTATCGTTTTCGATTTGGTGAATGTGGTTGAAAAGAGCTGTAAAACAAGACAGGCTTTAATTAAAGATAAACGTTTCGAAAATCTATTTTTATTACCGGCGGCGCAAACCAAGGAAAAAGACGCCGTCAAACCGGAACAGATGGTTGAATTATGTAATGAATTACGCCGGGATTTTGATTATGTTTTGATCGATTGTCCGGCTGGAATCGAACAAGGTTTTAAAAATGCGGTGGCTGGGGCTGACGAGGCAATTATCGTAACTACTCCGGATGTTTCCGCGGTCCGTGACGCGGATCGAATCATCGGCTTGTTGCAGTCGAGGGATATTCAACAACCCAGATTGATAATTAATCGAGTACGGGTTGATATGGTTCGAAGAGGCGATATGATGGATGTTAATGATGTTAATGATATACTGGCGATTAGTCTTTTGGGGGTCATACCGGACGATGAGAGTATTATTATTTCCACCAATAAAGGTGAACCGGCGATTATGGACTCCGGTTCAAAGGCCGGTGAGGCTTTCCGTAATATTGTAGCCCGTCTGGAAGGCGAGGTAGTACCGCTAATGACTCTTGACAACGATTCGGGAATCTTTGACAAACTAAAACGGATGATGAAAATATAAGTACCAATAAGGGGGTCTATTGATGGACCTAATCGGTAAGTTTTTGAAAGAAGATATTAGTAGTAAAAATGTCGCGGTTGAACGGTTACGATTGGTGCTGGTTCACGATCGGGCCAATATTTCTCCGGGATTAATGGAGGCCTTGAAAGAAGATTTGATTGCCGTAATTTCTAAGTATATGGATATTGATGAGGAAACAATGGAGATCAATTTAAACTCAGAAGAATTATCAGCCACCCTGGTTGCCAATATTCCGGTAAAACGGATCAGAAGATAATTTTTACGGCGCAAGGCCGTTTTTATTTTATTTGTTTGGCGCCAATCAGGAACTTTTTTCTGCTGGACTAAGATTAAGCGAAAGCAGTATAATTATTATATGGGGGGGTTGTTTTGGACCGCCGTATCTTTAAGAATTTAGATTTTACAATCCTGGCAGTGGTTGGTTGTTTAATATTTATTGGATTGGTGATGGTTTTTAGCACCACCCGGGACAATACCGCAATAACGCATGGGAATCAGTTTAGAATGGTGGAGAAACAATTTCTATCCGTATTTATCGGTTTAATTATCGGATTTTTGGTGCTTTTTGTGGATTATCGGATATCGGATCGGATGTCGCAGTTATTATACGGTTTAAATATTGTTATGTTGGTTTTGGTGTTGACCCCGTTAGGCACTGAAAAATTTGGAGCTCAAAGCTGGTTGTTTAATTTTCAGCCCGCCGAATTATCAAAAATAATTATTATTATCACGCTTGGAAAGTATTTATCTGAAAAGGAAAGCTTAAATTCATACTATAATTTTATCGGCCCTTTTTTGCACTTGTTATTTCCATTGGCGTTAATATTATTGCAACCGGATTTGGGGACCGCCCTGGTTTTCATTTTTATTTTTTTTATGATGTTATATGTGGCAGGCGCTTCTGGGTGGAAAATTTTTACAATTTTATTAATGGGAGCTTTGGCCGTTGCCGTTATGTTTTTAGCGCATCATTTTTTTCATACCCCGTTATTAATCAAGGATTATCAAGTAGATCGTCTTACCAGCTTTATTAATCCGGAACGCGATCCAAAGGGAAGCGGCTATAACGTGCGTCAAGCGGTGATCGCCGTGGGTTCGGGACAATTTTTCGGAAAGGGTCTGTTTCGGGGATCGCAGGGAAGACTGGGTTATCTGCCGGTAGCGTATACGGATTTTATTTTTGCGGTATTATGTGAGGAGACCGGATTTATCGGGGCTTTTATCGTGTTATTCCTATTTTTTACATTGATTTGGCGTGGTTTTCGAATTGCAATTCAGGCTAAGGATAAAACCGGGAGCATTATTACCACCGGAATTGTTTCGCTGTTTTTATTTCATATTTTAGAAAATATCGGGATGAATATCGGAATCATGCCGATTACCGGTATTCCTCTTCCTTTTTTAAGCTACGGTGGGAGCGCCATGATTGTTAATATTATTGCAATCAGTATTTTATCGGGAATTTGGGCGCGGCATCAGTAGATTATGTTTTAATAGTTATCGTATATTTTTAGATTATCAACTTTCATTTCTTTTATTTAAACTTTTAACCGTTGATTGTAACAGGAGTGATTTTTAAATTGGTGTGGCCACTGAAAGAACAAAGAGCCGGAGGAATTGTTTTTCGGAAAATGGAGGATCGGATTGAGTATTTATTAATCACCAGTAATTCCCATAAAAGCAAGTGGATCTTTCCGGCGGGCCACGTCGAGACCGGCGAAACCCATGAAGAAACGGCGTTGCGGGAGGTTGGAGAAGAAGCCGGTATGTTAGCCACTATCATTTGTAAACTTGGGAATTATCATTACTGCTGGTATCGCGATAACCGGAAGACAATAATCGATACTCATATTTTTTTAATGCAATACTTGAAAACACTTCAAACTAATCCCGAAGGGCGGCGCGTAAATTTTTTCAGCTATGAGGTGATTTTAACTCTTAATCTTTGGGAAGAATCACGGGAGTTTATGAAGAAAGCTCACCGGTTGATAAATGAGTCATCACAAACGACTATCGGGTTAAACGGTTAATTCCACTAACTCTTCGATTGATCTACTTGAATTCTTCCATTCTGACAAGCGAACCATCAATTAATGACTCCCAATCTTGGTTATTGTATACACAAAAAAATTATTGACAACGTCTTTCGCTAATAATACAATGTTAATAAATTTACTTACGCCTGACATTATTTTTGCTTTTGGGATTGCCCCGCCGGGAAAACTTGATATTATTGACGTATCTATTTTTAGTTTCAGGAAGATGTTTGAAATTCGGAATATCTTTAATTCTAAGCAAGGAGGAGTAAAATATGAACCTTAAACTAAATCAGGCCGTTCAAACCTGGGTGGATGAAATGGCGCGATTAACCAAACCGGACCAGATAGTGTTAATCGACGGTTCGGAGGAGGAACGGCAGCGTTTGACAAAAGAAGCGTTCCGCACTAGAGAGCTTTACCCGGTAGACCAGGAGAAACTACCCGGCTGTGTCTATCACCGCACCGCCCAAAATGATGTGGCCCGGGTAGAGCACCTTACTTTTATTTGCAGCAAAAATCGGGTCGATGCCGGCCCAACTAATAACTGGATGGCGCCGGAAGAGGCTTACCAAAAACTCGGGGCAATATTTGACGGTTCAATGAAAGGTCGAACCATGTATGTATTACCTTATATCATGGGGGCGCCGGGTTCTCCCTTTAGCAAGGTCGGAGTAGAATTAACCGACAGTATTTATGTGGTATTGAACATGCGGATTATGACCAGGATGGGAGAGGTCGCCCTAAAACAGTTGGGAGAAAGTCCCGATTTCATCAAGGGGCTTCATTCCAAGGCTGATTTAAACCTTGAACGCCGTTTTATTTGCCATTTCCCCGAAGATAAAACTATTTGGAGCGTGGGTTCGGGTTATGGCGGCAATGTTTTGCTCGGTAAAAAATGTTTTGCGTTGCGAATCGCAAGTTTCTTGGGACGTAACGAAGGTTGGATGGCCGAACACATGTTAATTCTGGGAGTGGAAGATCCGCGGGGAAAAGTTTCATATATTGCGGCTGCTTTTCCCAGCGCTTGCGGCAAGACCAACCTGGCGATGCTGATCCCGCCGGCGGCTTTTAAGGGATACAAAGTATGGACGGTGGGCGACGATATTGCCTGGATGCGAATCGGCCCGGATGGACGCCTATGGGCTATCAATCCCGAAGCCGGATTTTTCGGGGTGGCGCCAGGCACTAATTCCACATCCAATCCAAACGCTATGGCGACGGTTCAAAAAGACACCATATTTACCAACGTGGTTTTAACACCGGAAGGTACAGTGTGGTGGGAGGGCATGGGAGTGGATCCTCCGCAACATGGTATTGACTGGAAAGGTAACCCTTGGACGCCGGAAAGCGGTGAAAAAGGGGCCCATCCGAACTCCCGGTTTACCGCGCCGGCCCGCAACTGCCCCTGTATCTCCCCGGAATGGGAAAATCCTAAAGGAGTGCCGATTTCCGCGATTTTATTCGGTGGGCGCCGGGCCAAGGTTGCTCCTTTGGTTTTTCAGTCCTTCAACTGGCAACACGGCGTATATTTAGGAGCTTCGATGGCTTCGGAAACGACTTCCGCCGCCGCCGGAGCAGTGGGGGTAGTGCGGCGCGACCCAATGGCCATGCTGCCGTTTTGCGGTTACAATATGGGCGATTATTTTAAACATTGGTTGGAGATGGGTAAGCGGATTCCGAATCCTCCCAAGGTCTTTCATGTTAATTGGTTCCAAACGGATGATAACGGTAAGTTTATCTGGCCGGGTTATGGAGAAAATTTTCGAGCTATTAAATGGATATTGGACCGTTGTGATGGAAAGGTTCAGGCTAATGAGACTCCTATTGGATATTTACCGAATGAAGATGATATTGATTTAGACGGTTTGGATTTTTCCAAAGAAACGCTATCTAAATTACTACGGGTTGATCACGGGGCTTGGATGGCGGATATTAAGAATCAAGAGGAGTTTTTCGCTAAATTTGACCGTTTGCCGTCCCTGATTAGAGATGAGATTGAAGGACTAAAAAAACGTTTAAATCAATGATCGCAGTATTAACTCTTACGAAAATATTTAGTAATCCTTTGTTTGGAGAGTAAGTGCCAAAAGAGAGCGGTTAAATGCCTGCTCTTTTTTATTAATAGGCGACTCAAAAACTACGGGTGCAAATAATTTTAAAAAATCTTGTTAAATTTGGGCATATAAAAAAAGGATTTTTGCGGTTTTAGTCAAATTCTACATTAAAAAGCGCTGGTTGTTTCTTGGTGAATCGATGAGACGGAGGTACCAAAAATGAAGGATAAAGGAATCAAATTCGGGTTTGTCGGATGTGGTCAGGGAGGCGGTAAAATAGCCGATCTTTTCGCCCAAAAAGGCTACCGGACAATCGCCGTTAATACGTCCCCGGTTGATTTGGCGGCCCTGACCATGATTCCCCATGAATACCGCATCAGTATCGGTTCCCGGTTGGGCGCGGGTAAAGACCCGAGAGTCGGTCAGGAAGCGATCCGGGTTGACGCCGTTAAAGTTCAGAAAGTTATTCATGATTATTTCGCCCGCGATGTCGATTTCATTTTTGTGGTTGCTTGTTTGGGCGGTGGAACCGGGACCGGAGTCGTGGCCGATACGATTGAGATTTGCCGCCAAGCCGGGCTTACCACCGGATGTATTTGTACGATTCCGCTGGCGAGCGAGTCGTTGGAGGAGCATAAAAACGCCTTGAAGGGCCTGGATATTTTGAGTGATGTCAGCCCCACGCCGTTATATTTTATCGATAACGAACTGCTGCGGGTCCGTTACGCCAACCGGCCGATCATGGGCTTTTGGCC
>JBJKPO010000257.1:0-5144 GCA_046706235.1 Bacillota bacterium
TGCTTTCCCAGGCTGAGCACGGCCCGGTTGATGAAGCCGGTTCTTTTTTACTGACACCGTCGGATGAGTTGGCGAGTAAAGTCGCTTCTGAAATTGACCGTCAATTAATACAACTTTCCCGGCAAGAAATTGCCGCCGCTTGCCTCGAAGCATCGGGTGGGATTATTATCACTTCAAGTTTGGATGAGGCGATTGAGATGGCGAACTTTGCGGCGCCAGAGCATTTGCAGTTGATGATCCGGGAACCATGGAGTAGTTTAAATAAGATTAGAAACGCCGGGGCTGTTTTTATCGGCCCTTATGCCACCGAACCAATCGGCGACTATGTCGCCGGGACCAACCATGTGCTTCCGACCAACGGTACCGCGCGATTTGCTTCGGGTTTGAATGTCGAACACTTTATTAAAAAATCCAGCATTATTTCCTATAATCAAACCGGTATTGTAAAATACGGACCCGCGGCAATTACTATCGCTGGGGTTGAGGGCCTTGATGCCCACGCCAATGCGGTGAAATTGAGGTTGGACCATGAGGAGTGAAGAAATGCGTAAAGCAACGGTGGAGCGAAATACTAAAGAAACCCGGATTAAAGTGGATTTATGCCTCGATGGGGACGGAATATATGAGATTCAAACCGGAATTGGTTTTTTCGATCACATGTTAACCCAAATCTGCTGCCACGGCCGGTTGGATTTGAAACTGACGGCTGTTGGAGATTTGGCGGTTGATTCGCATCATACCATTGAAGATGTGGGTTTGGCTTTGGGGGAGGCTATTAAAAAGGCACTGGGAGAAAAACGGGGAATAATGCGATTCGGTGATGCCGTTATCCCGATGGATGAGGCGTTGGCTTTAGTTGCTATCGATCTTGGAGGGCGCCCTTATTTAGTATTTAAAGCCGATTTAGGAAAGGGGAAACTCGGTGATTTTGATCTGGAAATGGTCCAGGAGTTTTTCCGGGCGGTATCGGTCCAGGCCGGCATGAACATCCATATCCGTTTATTGGAGGGCGAAAACCTCCATCACTCAGTGGAAGCGATTTTTAAAGCTTTCGGAAGAGCGCTGGCCGCCGCGTTTAAGATTGATGAAAAATCCGGAGAGATTCCCTCCACCAAAGGGGTAATAATTTAATGATCGCCATTATTGATTACGGGGTTGGGAATTTGCGAAGCGTGGAAAAGGCTTTTGCCTATTTGGGATTTCCAGCCAAGGTAACCGCCGATAAAAAGGAAATTTTAAAAGCCGGTAAGGTGGTTTTGCCTGGGGTGGGCGCTTTTGGCAAAGCTATGGAGCATTTGGATGAAGCCGGGATGGTGCCCGTGGTTGGGGAGGTAATCAATTCCGGGCGTCCTTTTTTAGGGATCTGCCTGGGTTTGCAGTTGCTTTTCGAGGAGAGTTCCGAGATTTTTGGGGATCGTGAGTGTTTGCATAAGGGATTGGGTATTTTTAAAGGCCGGGTATCACGTTTCCCGGCGACTGATTTAAAAGTTCCTCAGATAGGATGGAACCAGATCGATAAAGTCAAGGATGATCCCCTACTTGAAGGAGTGCCTGACGGCAGTTTCGTTTATTTTGTACACTCATATTACGTACAACCCCTGGGCCCTCAGATTGCTTTATGCCGGACCAATTACGGGATTGATTATTGTTCCGGGGTATCATTTCAAAATGTAGCCGCCTTTCAGTTTCACCCGGAAAAAAGCGGCCGGGTGGGGCTAAGGATTCTGAAAAGTTTCGCTGAATTAAAATAAACAAATAAAAGATATTACTCCCGACGCAGTGGCGCAGAGAATAAAGAAAAAATAATAATGATGTTGAATCTCGTGTTCTACTTATCTTAAAAGCTTGTTAGGGAAAAGTATACCATTTCAAGATATAATTATTGCAGTACTTCCTCTGCGGGAGAATAATAATTTTGACTTTGCATGGAGTGTGGTGTGGGTGCTTGCTAAACGGGTGATTCCGTGTTTGGATGTGAAAGACGGCCGGGTGGTTAAAGGTACTGAGTTCTTGCAGTTGCGGGATGCCGGGGATCCGGTTGAACTGGCGGCCTATTATGATCGGGAGGGCGCCGACGAACTGGTATTTTTAGATATCACCGCTTCTCATGAAGGCCGTAAAACAATAGTGGATATTGCCGCCCGGGTAGCCGAGCAAGTTTTTATTCCATTCACGGTCGGCGGTGGAATTGCCAGTACTAAGGATATGCGTGATATTATACGCGCCGGGGCGGATAAGACTTCCATTAATTCGGCGGCGGTAAAAAAACCGAGCCTGATTGCCGAAGGAGCCGAATTATTCGGCTCCCAGTGCGTGGTACTGGCGGTGGACGCCCGCCGTCGCAATAGGTTGGACCCAACGCAAGGTTGGGAGGTTTACATCAACGGCGGTCGTATTCCCACCGGATTGGATGTAATTGAATGGATTATTAAAGCCGAAAAATTGGGGGCGGGTGAGATCCTGCTTACCAGTATGGACCGCGACGGCACCAAAGACGGCTATGATAACGAGTTAAACCGGGCAGTGTCGGAAGTGGTCGGTATTCCGGTCATCGCCTCCGGCGGCGCCGGCGATTTGAAGCACCTGGCGGATGGGGTTAAGATTGGAAAAGCGGATGCAGTACTGGCGGCTTCGATCTTCCATTACCGGGAGTATTCCATCGGACAGGCCAAGGAGTATTTGGCGGGGCAAGGGATTGTGGTGCGGTAGTAAAAATTAGAAATCATAAGTAACCTATACTTTCCAACTATAACTACAATGTTATTAAAATTAACAAATAACACTTTACAAAATAAATCTCCATCCGAGATTATTAGTAGGAATAAAATTGAATGGAGATAGAATGCAAAATTTACCATTTATCCTTAAGCAAATTGAAGAATACTATAGTACCGCTGAGGTTTTATATTCATTTTCATGTGAACCAATAACAAAATCTACAGCCACAAAGTTTTATAAACAAATCTCTGATATTTATTCAAAAGAAGACAAATTGGATTTTATTTTAATACTTGATTCTTCTGGTGGGGAAATTGGACCTGCATACGTTATATCAAAAATACTTAAAACTTATAGTAAAAGTTTAAAAATTATTGTGCCGAGATGGGCAAAGAGTGCAGCAACATTGATATGTTTGGCTGCTAATGAAATAATTATGACTGATATTGCAGAATTAGGCCCATTAGACCCTCAAGTAAGAAGGTCAGGCGAGATAAGTCACCATGCTGTTTTAGATGAATTTTTAGCATTAGATGCAATACGGCAAGATGCTATTACTACATTTGATATTATGGTTCCATTATTAATACAGAAAACTGGTATGGATTTAAAAGATGTTTTACCTTTAGTGTTTTCATTTACATCAAGTTTAATGAGACCAATTTTTGAACAAATAAATCCAATGATTCACGGTTCTAATATGAGGACAATGAATATATCTATGAAATATGCAGAAAGAATATTAATTTATTGGAATAAAGAACTAGATCCAAAAATTCCTTGGCAAATAGTTTATGGTTATCCTTCCCATGATTTTATCTTAGACATAAAAGAGTTGAAAGAGATAGGATTTCCTGTAAGAGAAACAAATAAGGAGGAAGAAACCGTAGTTTCACCATTAATTAAATATTCCCAACGGATTGATTTAATTGGTAAAATACAAATGTCAGAGAAAAAAGCAATTAATGAAACGACTAGTGGTTTAATTGAAGCCGCAGCAGGGAATACTAATAAAAATACCTCTAAAAAAAGAAAGGCAGATTAATATGGATAATAGCAATAGATATTTAACAGGTCGTATTAATGAGTTAATAGAACAGGCAAAAAATGAGAGAAAAGAGTTTAATTATGATAAAGCAAGATTAGATTCCTATGCATTGATTTCATCTATTGCGGAAAAAGTAAGGAAAAATGAATATTCATTAAAAAAGTAAAGGCAAAATACATTGGGCACCTAACATGGAAAAGCTTATCAAACCCTACGCCCTACCTTTGTCTTGTTATTCTTATCTTCTTTTGCGCTATCCAACCACCACTCGCGCAAAGTGTATATGTTCGGAGACGTGATAGTCATCCGAACGGCCTTTGAAATAGCGGTCCTCGATTTCAACCGGGCTTAAATCCTCTTCAAGCTGTAATCTCAAAGCGGCGAGTTCTACCGCGAGAGCCGGCGGATCAAATCCGGTTTTCATCGGTTCACCTGCCCGCCGCACTACTTCCTGCATCAATTGGGTCCGTTTGGCCACTTTTTCCGGAATTAATGCATCCATATCCATATAATCGAAAACCACAATGCTTCCGGCGGGCGTAATACCGGCAATTGCCCGTAGTGTATCGAAAATTATTTCTCGAGTTAAATAGTAGGTAACGCCTAACCAGCTAAAGAAACTTCGCAGGCTCGGGTCGTAGGCGGAATTTTTAAGAGCCGCTGCCAAGTTATCCTTGCTGAAGTCTATCGGAACGAAATGTAATTCCACCGGTATTTCCCAACCCAATTCCGAAATGCGGCGGCGTTTGTCGTTTTGAGTGGCGGGGTGGTCAATTTCAAATATTTGAAGGTTTTTTAATAGATCCGGCCGCCGGAACGCAAAGGTATCCAAACCGGCACCTAGGATTACGTATTGTCGCGCTTCTTGTTTTACGGCTGCTTCCAGACTATCTTCTGTATACCGCGAACGGCTAAGAGTTATCGGACAATTTTGAATTTGCATCACCCGCGCTAGAGCGGTAGGCTGATCGGGGCCGGTGGCCGCAAATTCCGGGTCGAAAAACTCAAGTGATTTGGCGAGATTCAGGTTGAAATAGGCATGATCTTCTGCGGTAAACATTTGTGGAGCAAGAAAATCGTCAAAGATTTTGGGAGAATCATTCATAGAATGATAGGCGCGCGAAAAAGCGGTAACCAGGGCGGTAATGCTGACTTGAGTTTTGGGCATGGGGAAAGACCTCCTTTTGATCTAAATTGGAGCTAGGATATAAATTTAAATCGATATATATTATATATCATGGCTTGCAATTAAGGTCAATAAAATTTTAATTATAGCATATTTTTATAATCTTGTCAAGTCCCCCATTTTTATTTCTGAGTTTATTTTGTATCTAGAAATTAAATCTAAACAATAAAAGGATCTTAAGCTCGCTTAGCG
>JBJKPO010000258.1:0-3646 GCA_046706235.1 Bacillota bacterium
CCATGAAAAGAGTAATGACCGCCGCGCCAACCAGGAAACGGTACCAAACAAACGGCAGAAAATTGCTTTTCTTTAACCAGCGTAGTAAAAAGGCAATTACTAAAAAACCGACAATCGCCGAAGCAGCGACTCCCGTAATAAATTGAAAGTTTATTTCCCGGAGGGCGAGATGCCGCAGACCAAACAGTCCGGCTCCGGCAATCATCGGAGTTGAAAGTAAAAAAGAGAAACGAGCGGCGCCTTCACGGGTTAAACCAGTCATCAACCCGGTGGTCATGGTAATTCCCGATCTGGATACCCCGGGGATAATCGACAACGCTTGTGAAAGACCGATCAGGATACTTTGGCCGAAAGTAATTTCTTGATCCGGCCGGTCCTTTTTTCCAAGGCGATCGGCCCCGAAAAGAGCTAACCCCATGATAATCAACATTAATCCAATTAAAAACGGGTTTCGGAAAACGGATTTGATTTGATCCTCAAATAAAACTCCGGCAATTGCTCCCGGTATGGAGGCTGACACTAAAAACCAAAACATTTTTCCTTCCCTGGTGGTAATGCCATGCCGAAAACCATGGTATATCAAGGCTGTCCAATCTTTCCAGAAATAAACCACCACCGACGCTAATGTTCCGATATGAACCGCTACGTCAAAGGTCAATCCCGGGTCCCGCCAATGAAACAACCAGGGAATCAAAATAATATGAGCCGTGCTTGAAACGGGTAAAAATTCCGTGATTCCTTGGGTTAACCCCAAGATTAAAGCTTGAAATATTGTCATGATCATACCTCCTCTAAATTGGAGAAATCCTAAATTATTCTATTATCCCATACTTAACAGCGAAATCGCCGATAAAAATAAATAGCCGCGCGTGGTAACGGCTATAATGAAATTATAGAGAACTTTCATGATAAAATCAATAGGTCTGTAAATATTATCGATAACGTCTAATAACTCCACAAGCCAACCTTTTCCCCGACGCACCGGCCGGTTGGGTCCGATAATCATCGGGATTTTCATGTATAATAACGGAACGGTTCACAATATCCGCCACTTTGAATTTATCGGTGAAAAATCCCATCAGCGCCCGGCCCTGGTTGGAAAAAAGCACCGGAAAATCGCCGGCATGATTTCCATGTGGCTGACCGGCCGGATTGTAATGCCCGCCGGATGCCTGAAACGGGTTCGCGGGATTACCCACGGCGCAGTTACCAAACTCATGAATATGGAACCCATGAGGTCCAACCGGCGGACTGTTTTCCGATGCGGGGCGGTATGCCGGAAGCCCGGAGACCTCTACTGAAACCCAAACTCCACCTGGTACATCCTGAAAAAATACAGTTCCTCTTATTTGCGGCGCTAAAGGCCCTCCCCTTATCTCAGCAACTGCAATCATATCCGCCGGATTAGCCGAAAACGACCATGGTGATACCACCGCGCTTGCTACTGTTACCGGGGTTGCCGGTTTTCTCATTATTTCATCTCCTTTTTATCAAACTTCGCGATTTTTAAAAATAGTTGTCACTAAAAAACTACTGTTATTTTAAGTTGAATGCGGCATATATTTCTATAAATATATTATGAGTCCATAGTCCGATCTGTCGATCCGATACTGAACAAAAATGTCCGTTTAAAACCCTGCTTTTCGCCTTTAGCCTTGAAGGAATTTGCTAATATGCGTCAAAATATTTATAGTAAAAGGGACTGGATATTAATCACAATAAATAGTGTTTCAAGAAAAGGAGGAAGAAAAAATTGTTGGATAAGAATAAATGGTTGAATCTGGTTTTGGGTGTTTTTAGTTTTTATACGGTATTTTCAGTGATGGAAATTTTAATGGGCCGTTATGGAACTAAAGTAATTTCGGTAACCCCGGCTACCTCGAATATATCAATTAATTTATATTATTTAATCTCTTATGGTGTTGCCTTACTCATATCTCTATTGGCGATTGTCTTTTTTTGTAAACCCCGCATTCCCTGGCTTGTCTTTCTAGGGATTTTAATCAGCGGTTGTTTGGCGATGTTTCATACGCTTTACACCACTATACTTCATTTAGATGGTTATTTTAAAAAGGAAGGTCTGGCGGCGGTTCAATACCTGTTACCTCATCTGGTGGTAATTATCGGGGCATTAATTGCGCTTTATATTGCCTGGTTAAGCAATCGAATAAACAATTCCACAACTGCGGCATAACGGGTTTAAAACTTAATTGTTTAAAAGAAGCTGTCCCAAAATTTTGGGACAGCTTCTTTTTTATTTATTCACGGCCTCCTAAAAGCTACCTTTCAACCAATAAAACAATAAAAACCTGGAACCTCAATACCGGACGAACACATACAATAACAATATCAATATCATAATGGAAATATTTTTAAATGAAAGAAGGTTGAAAATGAATCCGGATACTCTCAATGAACTGCTGGTCAATGCTTTACCGTTAGCGACCGCCGGCACCGCTTATGTATTAACAATGGCCGGAATCTATTTAAATAACCGCTATCAAAACAACAAATTAGTTCAAGCCCTGATTTTGGTGGATCAGATTGTAATCGACGTCGTTAAGGAACTAAATCAAACAATAGTGGCCGAATTAAAAAAAGCCCGGTCCGATGGCAAGTTAACCCCGGATGAAGCGGTTCAAATCAAGAACAAAGCCATTGACTTGATTGTAACACGTAGCGGCATTAACCTTATTAAACAATTACAACGTCACTTTGGACCGGTAGTCATGTTTTTAGGGACCAAAATTGAAGCTGCCGTCCATGATTGCAAAAAAACGGCAAAAACGCTCGAACCAAAGAAACCGGTTTCTCTCGTCATTACCGGCCAAAATAAACTAAAATCCTATGCCTGAGTTATTTAACGAAAAAGATTGGCGGAATAACCGGAAAGTTTACCATTACCGGATAAGCTTGATCAAATTATGTATACAACTTGCTCTCCCTATTTTTTTTATGATATACTTAACAATGATTCATTTATTACTTTTATGATAATCAATTTCACTATGTGAAAAAGGTGGGGAAGCAGTTTGGAAATCATCGCAAAAGATCTTCTGGCGCCGCGGATTGTCCGGCTGGTCGTTAAAGCTCCGGCCATTGCCACTAAAGCTCAACCGGGCCATTTTGTGGTGGTGCGTTTAAATGAACGCGCCGAGAGAATCCCGTTAACCATCGCCGATTTTAACCGGGAAAAAGGGACAATTACCCTGATTATTCAAGAAGTAGGCAAGAGTACCGCATTGATTAATAAAATGGAGGTTGGCGATCAATTTGCCGATATTTTAGGGCCACTGGGAACTCCTTATCCTATTGAGAAGACCGGTACCGTGGTTGGAGTTGCCGGCGGTTTAGGAGCGGCTCCTCTTTATCCGAAAGTGAAGGCCCTTTACGAGGCGGGTAACAAGGTGATTATTATCTTGGGAGCGCAACGAAAAGACTTGTTAATCCTTATGGACGAATTAAAAGCGGTGAGCCATCAACTTTTGATCTCCACCGATGACGGCAGTTTCGGTCATAAAGGGTTTGTGACCGATTTGCTGCGCCAGATATTGAATCAAGAAAAAGTGGATGAAGTGATTGCCATTGGACCGGTAGTCATGATGGAGGCTTGTTGCAAAATCACCCGTGAGTTCAATGTGAAAAC
>JBJKPO010000259.1:0-4323 GCA_046706235.1 Bacillota bacterium
ACCGCAGGCTCCGAAGGCGAGTCATCAAATCCATCGGTTTTAATTAACACATCATAGAGGGGGGGAGTTTTTACGGAACAAGTATCACAACCAGCCGCCGGTGTCCCGTTTTGGTTCTCCATTCCCGGACAGGCCATTCCGATTAGGTACAACTGCTCCCGTTTTAATTGTTTTTCAATAAGATACATGATAATCGCGCGGGTATCGCAAGGTTTGGCGATAATCGCCACTTTTTCCTCGCGTTTCAACAGGTATTTGGCTAAATTGACGGTACAAGCCGGGTCCCATGCCAGGCGTTCCAGATCTTGTCCCGGACGAATAAATGCCGGGACCATCCGGCCTTCGAGTTCCCCAGCCGTATATCCCAATATCAATTCCGCTTTTTCCTCGTTTAAAACCCGCCGGCATATTTGGATCATTTCTTGCCGTTGTTCTTCAAAACCCATTTATACACCCCGCAATAGAAGTGTGAAGTGGGAAGTGAGAAGTGTGAAGCATTTAAATTCATAACTCACTATTCCCAACTTAAAACTGATATTACCGCAATTTATATTTTATAACTCAGAACTTTGAATTCAAAACTCAGAACTGATTTTTGTGGGTCCGATTTCTTTTACTTTCGCAGTCACTGCCGCGACCACGGCCGCGAAACGGGCGCCTTCGGAGGCGGAGATCCAGGTGAAGTGGACCCGATCCGGATCAATCCCGGCCGTGGTCAACAAATGTTTCAACACGGTAAAGCGGCGGCGGGCGAATAAATTTCCGAATAGATAGTGGCAATCTCCCGGGTGGCACCCCGAAACCATTACCCCGTCCGCGCCGTCAGCCAGCGCTTTAATGATGAATAACGGATTAATCCGTCCCGAACACGGCACCCGGATCACCCGGATATTAGGAGGATATTGAATCCGGCTGGTCCCGGCCAGATCCGCGCCCGCGTAACTGCACCAGTTGCAAAGAAAGGCGATAATTTTCGGTTCCCATCCAGTTGCCGGTTGCGGGCCGGGTTGTTCGCAGTTATTTAAATTTTCCATTATGGTTTATCCTTAACGGTAAAGTAGCGTGGAAACGTTATTGACAGTATTTAATTATATCACGAATCAATATGACAATCCATATCGGGGGATAACTATAATAACTCGGCATCGGCGGATTATCTTGGGCAAATTTTATACCTCAGGTTTTTAAAAAACTTTTTTATCACGAAAAACACAAAAAAAGAGCAACTGCAAAGCACGAAAAAGACTTTACAACGATTATTTTTTCGTGTATTTCGTGGTTTACTTTCGTGAATTTCGTGTTAATGGATCAATGGAGCAGGGGACATGACGGTAAACTTAATAATGTGTATTTTGGCGGTTTTTCGATGATATCACCCTGGTTTTAACTATTCTTCCTTGAATAAACTAATAACTGTAACTCTTTATACGATGCCTCCTTACCAAAATAATCGGAATATGTTTCAACTATTGCCATGCCTCGTGATTGTAGGATTTCAGCTAATTCGGATATCGAATATAAACGCGTTGTTGAACACGGTTCGATGGAATCCGGTTTTCGGGCAATTTCGCCAAATACGATTCCCCAATCGCTAAATAACATACGGCGGTTTTCTTTATCCCAATCGAATTCCGGTAGTGATAATGTAGTATTTCCAATATCCCAATGGCGTTTAGGGAAAAAATGCGCCGCGTGTTCGGCATTACCGATATCCATCAAATGTTTGCCGCCGGGTTTAAGAGCGCCGGAAATCACATCGAAGATTTTTAAATTTTCCGCGTCGTTTTCCAGATAACCGATGGCGCCATCGTCAAGATTCAATACAACATCAAATTCGTTGTTATATTTTAAATCCCGAATATCAGCTTGAATAAATTCAATTGTCAAGGAAGCCAATTTAGCTTCTTTAATCGCATCGTCAATATAGTCCCTGGTAATATCCACGCCAACCACGGAAAATCCTTTCCGGGCAAACGAAAGGGCATGCCTGCCAAAACCACATGCCAAATCAAGCACTCGCTCTTTTCCCGACAGGTTAAGAGTGTTAATGATAAATTCAACTTGGTTTTCCGTATCGTCAACCCATGATTGATTTTTAATATCAAGCGACCAGATGTTTTTATACCATTGCGGATCGATTCTTTTCATGAAAGTCTCCTTCAATGAAGTTGACTAACTCAGATATATCGTTAATAAATTGTTTTACTTTATAACTGTTAAACTCCTTTTGAGTGGTGGCGCCGGTTAACGACGCAATAAACTCAATACCGGCATTTTGGGCGGTCGCCGCGTCGGTGAGGCTATCACCGATAAAAAAACCATTTGACAATGGGACATTTAAGGTGGCGACAGCCTTTAGTACTCCTTCCGGGTCGGGTTTGTGATTTGCAACATCTTCCCCGCCAATGATTATATCAAATAAATCAAGAATTTGCTCCCGCTTGAGGATCGTTTCAATGCGATACCGGAACTTGGTGGAAACGATACCCAATAAATTCCCCTTGTTTTTTAGTTGTGTTAACGCATTACTTACCGGTTCGAACAGTAAAGTATAATCGGCCATTACTTCGTCGGCCCGTTTTACAAACAAGGTTTTGAATTCAGTCAGCGACGATGGGCTTTGGGGTTGGCCCGCCAGCTCGATAAAAGCCTGTTCGAGAGTGAGGCCGATGGTTCGGCAAATAGCTTGATCAGGCGCTGCCTTTAATCCCATTTCCGTTAAGGCGAAATTGACGCATTCGATTACTCCCCGCGAAGAATCGGCCAGGGTGTAATCAAAATCAAATATAAAAAAACCCAAGGTAAACTCCTTATTTATAAGATTGGTCGATGACCGGCTCGTTTTGTTACCTGATTTGAAGGATACCGATTTTTTATGTCCTTTTTAACCGGTTTTATCTTTTATGGCTTGATAAACTTGATGAGTCCATTCAAATATATCTTTGATTGGTCTTGGATCTAAATAGATAATCCTTTCCGCTAAATTAGCTTTAATATGTTTTTCTAATAGCTTTTTATCGGTTTGGGGAACAATGCAATAAAACAGATATTGATCCAAATCAATACAATCCTTTATTTTACATGGATGATATCCATCCTGCCGATAATTAGGATGCTTTTCCAATGCTTCGGTCTTAAAATAATACCGGACCCCCGGGTGGAATTCTTGGGTTAAGTCTTGATCGGTCGGAATCCTTCCCAGGTTCCTTTCCGTCACCAATCTGTCTCCGGCAATACAATTACCATAAGACAACATTACATAATAAAAATAATCAAGGGGATCGCCCGCGGCATTTCTTGATTCCGAGGATAATTCGATTCCGCTTTTTTCCCTATGCCGGCAAGCCGACAATAAAAATCCCGATTGGAGAATACTTTTTGCGGATTCGATAGAGGAAGTATGACAAAGAAAACCGGTCTCGCAGCCTTTTTCGATACAAGCCTTACAATGTGTCAAAATATAAGGACGTGTAACTATTCTTTCATTTCCTTTGATAAACCGATCTTCAATAGATTCCATGGTGACTTCAAAGGTTTTTTTCTCTTTAAACCATAATAAAACTTTTCGGTCATGCTCGGTTTCATAGACGATAAACTCATTTAATTGCAGCAGTTCCCATTCAGTGGGGATTGGAAATTCCGACGCGGGATATAAATAATGTCTTAGCGGTATTGAGCCGTTAATTTTCCAGATAAGCGAATAATCATATTTATCAAATGTTACAATTGTTCCGATGCCTAAATTAGAGAAATAATCCGCATGGCGAAATAAGTCATCTTTTTCGATATCCAGATAGGCGACTTTGTCTTCTACAATCCAGTTAATATTCATGTTTTTAGATTATTTCTTTTCTTACATTTATCCTTCAGTTTCAGAGAATCATTTATATGCACAATTTGGTGCCTGGTGATGGGCATTTGTAATATTCCGGCAATTGTTTTCCTGCCCCAAAAATCCAGCAAATCCTTTGAACCTTCCAAAACTCCTCCTTCATCAAAAATACGTTTTAATCTTACTTTTTCCACCTTCTTTTTAAGGTCACCCGGAGTTAGTTGTTTAATGATTTCACGTGTTTTTCCGCCAACCGTATTCCGGTAGTTCCGCAGTTCAGCCAGGTTAATGGTTGAGCTTAAAGCGATAATTTCTTCATCGGTCATGACATTTCCGGTATCACATACGGTAACCTTCATTTTTTCAAGCCAATTACCGGAATTAATAACTTGTACATCATCGGCGATAAGGATATTCGCCGTCAAATCTTCAATCCTTGTCAAATGCCAAATGTTCCACGCAATGGTTACATCTTTGGCCGTCGGCATGGT
>JBJKPO010000260.1:0-14509 GCA_046706235.1 Bacillota bacterium
GCACTCCTTGCTAATAAGTGCTGCAAGCTGCATTTCGGTTTCGTTTAATTGTGTCATGGTTATTTCTCCTTTAGTTTTCTTTCTATTGGAGATTATTGCCATTTACACGGTCGGAAATACAGCCCCATCCTGAAATAAAGTGGTCTTTTATATCTGTCCATTCTATAGGGTCCATTTTAAAAACTCCGGGTGGGTTTTTTAATTCATTCATTACTATTCCCATACCTTCGCCCACCGGCATAGCAATTAAAATAATATCCGCTATCCAGCGAACTGATCCGCACCGCCCCATATCCGGATGAAGCGTGAATGAACTGATGGTCACCCAAGTAAATCCCCACATGATTTACAGTAACAGATCCCATGGTCTTGAAAAAAACCAGGTCGCCCGGCATCAAGGCCTCCATGGCGGAGATCTTCATTCCGGTTCTTATTTGCAAGTTTGCTTCATGAGGTAAACTAATTCCGAATCTCGCAAAAACATACATCGTAAAACCGGAACAATCAAAACCGCGTGGTGAGTCGCCGCCATAGATGTATGCGGTCTCCAAAAAACTTTTTGCATAGGTAATTAGTTTGTCTATTGGCAATGTGGGCTGCCGGTTGGAAGTAACCGGCGCTAAAGATTTCACTTCGATAAATAACCGGTAAACCCAGCCGGTCCGGCCATCCGTAAGCTGCACTTTAAACCAGCGGCCGGATTGATCCAAGACCGCCACCGGCAATCCTGTTTTTAAAACAGATATAATATGGCCATACGGGCCTGGGTCGGCGCGTAAATCGACATTATTACCCTTGATAACACCTGATTGCAACGCTGTTGTTCCATGGGTTACGGCCGCCGTAATGAATAGGCTGAGAAACAATAAAAAGATCCTGGTTTTCATCGGTTGCCGGGACTCCTTTCAAAAACCCGTTAAACGAATCTAAAATTGGATCTTTATATATTTCGGTAATTTATCAGGGAATCATTAGTAGAACTGTGATAAAATCTAATTAATTCACGGAAGCATCACAGTTCTTCAGAAAAAGCGTTGTATGCTGTTAATAATTAGGGTTTTCACAACGCTTTTAGATTTCCGCCAGCCAAATATACCACTTTACTTTATCGGTTTTATTTACCTGGAACTTTTTATTATCAGCAGTGCGGATCATCGTCATTCCATCTTTAATAACGGAAATATGACATCCTGCGTTGGGTTTGATTCGTTCCGCCCCCATTTTTAAACCGCTATCATCGGTTTTGACATAATTTAAACGAAATAACGGGTCAAAATTAGCCGGAGGAATATCCAGTTTATAAACTCCATTGAGTTCCTGGTTTTTTATTTCAGTCATGTTTTTCACCTCTATTTTTCGTATTATCTGCTACTTAATATTTGTTTCGATGGTTTTTAACCAATTCCTTTATCGGAATTTTTCAATACCTTGTACCGTTAAATAAAAATTAAAAAGCATTAAAGAATACTAAGAAGTCTACCGAAAATTCATGTAGAAAATGTCAATCATTTAATTATCATCATTTTATATTACACTATAAATCGAAATAAGGAGGTGTATCTGTTGACTAAGGCGGAATTGATCGACAAAGTAACCAAGGACACTAAATTAACCAAGAAAGACTCTGAAAAAGCTATTAATGCTATCATCGGAGCTGTAAGCGGTTCACTTGCCAAAGGTGAAAAAGTGCAATTAGTCAGTTTCGGGAGCTTCGAAGTACGAAAACGGGCGGCCCGTAAAGGCCGAAATCCCCAAAGCGGTAAGGAAATCGATATTCCAGCCCGTAAGGTACCGGTATTTAAAGCCGGTAAAGCTCTAAAAGACGCGGTCGGCAAGAAATAAAAAAGTAACCCGTCCCTGTTACATCGGACGGGTTTTATATTTCCTAAAATATATATCCTTTTTCAAACGCCTTGAGATTCACATCCAGTACTTTTGCCGGGACCACTTCCCGGATGGCTTCCTGCCAAACATCCTTTGCAATACCGGTTAATTTGGCGAGCAACCCCAGTAAAACGATGTTCACGGTTTTGATATTGCCGCACTCTCTGGCTATTTTCAGAGCGTCGATAGTAATGGTATTTTTAATTTTCTCTTTTAACCTTTCGATAATCCGTTCCGGATAGTTGGCTTTTCCAATTATTACCGGCATCGGGTCGATTCGTTGTTCATTTACTACCATGGTACCGCCGTTTTTAAGATAATCCGCCCACCGTAACGCCTCCAATCTTTCAAAAGCCAGGATTACATCAGCCTCGCCCATTTCAATCAACGGCGAATACACCTTTTTTTCCATTTTAACATAAGTGACTACGCTGCCGCCCCGCTGGGACATGCCGTGGACCTCGGATACCTTGACATCCAAAGATTGTTTTAAAGCCACATTGCCCAGAACTCGGCTGGCAAGTAACGTCCCCTGGCCGCCAACCCCGACGATCATGATACTTAAGTTATTCATGGTTGTACACCCGCCTTTGACTTAAACCCGTCCGGTTTAAAAGTGTGAAGAGTAAAGAGTAAAATAAAATATTAATCCTCATACTGCTGACTTCAAGCTTTTAAATGGAGGGTCGGAGTTTAGTTAAAGTTTAATTTGATACGACAAGTAATTAAGTTCGTTTTGAAATAGCATCCACACTGCACAATTTGGAACATAACCCGCAGCCCACGCAAAGCGCTTCGTTGATTTCAATCCTGTCTCCCAGGTCAATAATGGCCGGACAGCCGATTCGCAAACACATTTTACATTGCTGGCATTTCTGTTGGTCAATTATTTGCGCCCCTTCGAACTTGACCTCTTTTAAGAGAGCGCAAGGACGCCTGGCGATAATCACTGACGGCTCTTCGGCTCCGGTTTCTTCTTTGACTAGTTTTTCAAATTCTTTAATGTCAAACGGATCCGCAACTCTAACTCTCACAATACCTACTGCTTTAGCTAATTGAACCAGGTCAAGCTGCCGGGTGGGTTCTCCCTTGATGGTATATCCGGTGGCCGGATGATGCTGATGTCCGGTCATGCCGGTGATGGAATTGTCAAGAATGATTACAGTGGAAGTGCCTTTATTATAAACGATATCGATCAGCCCGGTTATTCCGGAATGAACAAAAGTGGAATCGCCGACCACGGCCACTGTCTTTTTGGCAAATTCCTTGCCGCGCGCCTTTTGCATCCCATGAGCGCCGCTAACGCTAGCCCCCATACAGACGCAGGTATCCAGCGATTCCAGCGGCGGCAGCGAACCCAGTGTATAACATCCGATATCACCGCTGACATTCATTTTTAGTTTTTTTAATACATAAAACGTTCCCCGGTGAGGGCAACCCGGACACATCACCGGCGGCCGGACCGGGATTGGTTCACCGGCGACCGGCTTGATTTCGGTGGTAATACCCAATATCTTTTCTCTAATGATTCGAACACTCAGTTCCCCCATTACCGGTAATAAATCCTTGCCATGAACCGGTATTCCCAGTTTTTTCACCTGGTCTTCGATGAATGGTTCCAATTCTTCGACTACATATAAAACTTTTACCTGACCGGTGAACTCATAAATCAACTTTTCCGGCAACGGATAGATCATGCCGATTTTCAAATAGGATGCATTATCCCCAAAGGCTTCTCTGGCATACTGATAAGCGATTCCACCGGTGATAACCCCTATTTCCTTGCTCCCCCATTCAATCCGGTTCAAACCGGCCCGATCAGAAAACTCCCGCAACGCTGCCTGCCGTTTTTCCACTTCCACATGCCTTTTCCGGGCCATCGCCGGCATCATCACGTATTTGCCGGGATTTTTACAGTAGTCTTTTATTTGGTACGCTTCTTTCGCGCCAAGTTCCACCACGCTCTGGGAATGCGCGATCCGGGTTGACAGTCTAACGATCACCGGCGTATCGAATTGTTCGCTGATTGTAAAGGCTTGTTTCACAAAATCCTTGCATTCCTGGCTGTCGGTCGGTTCCAACATCGGAGTTTTGGAAGCCCTGGCATAAAACCGGCTGTCTTGCTCGTTTTGGGAACTGTGCATCCCCGGATCGTCGGCCACCATAATCACCAGCCCGCCGTTAACCCCGGTATAAGAGGCAGTGAACATCGGATCGGCCGCCACATTTAAACCCACGTGTTTCATGGAACAAATCGAGCGGGCCCCGGCGATGGATGAACCCAATGCCACCTCCAGCGCCACCTTTTCGTTGGACGACCATTCGGAATATATATCATCATATTTGGCAATATTTTCGGTTATTTCGGTACTCGGGGTACCCGGATAAGCCGTGGCCACCGTAACCCCCGCCTCATACGCGCCCCTGGCGACCGCTTCATTGCCGAGCATCAATTTGCGCATGGAAGACCTCCTGGAGTTCGTTGCGTTCATTGTTACGATTCATTGATAATTATATTGGAATGCGGGGGGAATGTCAAAGGGGTGGAGGTATTGAATCAAGTTTATCGATGAAATATTATCATTGCAAATCAAAAGTAAAGGAATATAATTAATCTAGACGTTTGATCGGCAAATTTTAAAACCGCCTAATCAATGTTTGAGAAGGTGAATCTCTTGCAAGTAACTACAATCAATAAAATTAATAATATTGCTCTTCATAATAATGGTTTTATCGAAACCCGCGATCTTGTTTTTAACCACATTTCCAAAACTCATCTTGCGACTATGGTAAAGTTGGGTTATTTGGAAAAGATAAAAAAAGGTTTATACAAGGTAACAAATCTTGAGCCAGCGGCTTATGAATACTTCATTGATGCCCAAAAGGCTGTTCCTCAAGGAGTAATCTGTTTTTTTTCCGCATTAAAATACCATAACCTCGCCACATTAATCCGGACGATATTTTTATGGCAATTCCACGAAAATCTCATGCAGTACTACCTGAATATCCACCTGTAAAAATTTATTATCTTACTGAAAAGTATTATAAAATAGGAATTGATGTAATTACTATCAGGAGAGCAGCTGTAAATATTTATTCTAAGGAAAAAACCCTATGTGATTGTATTAAGTACCGGAGTAAGATCGATTCGGACCAAACAATTGAAGCTTTTAAAACCTATCTAAGAGATAAATCCACCCGAAATTTACCTCTATTATTGGATATCTCCAAAGAATGCGGAGTTAAGGAAACGGTTCAACACTATGCGGAGGCTTTTATATGAAAGAAATTAAAAATATGATTGCCTCTGTACGCGATAGATTGCTTCGAATTGCCAAATTGGAACAAATAATCCCAGTTCCTAAAAAAGGACATCATTGAATATCTTTCCGATTCCATCAAAGAGGTTTGAATCTATATTACAGCGAATTACTTATTATACTCTATAAATTAAGTTATAAAACTATGGAAACTACATTGAAACCAGCATTTAAAATTCTGTTTCTACTGACAATCCTCCTGATTCTCTTCTCCCACCCCGTCGCCGGGGAAGAAAACGCCGGGGGATTTATTGTCATTCCGGTTTTAGCCTACTCCCCTGCAATGGGGTTAGGAGGCGGGGCCGTGTTTAAATATGAAGGCCGATGGTATATGATGGATACAGGTCTCGGGTTTTACCGGGACCAAACCATGTTTTATGGGATTGGCGCGGCCGGTGTTACTCAACCGGAGGCTTATACCTGCATCGAGTCAACTGTCACCGGGGGATTCCGGTGGAAATCGGCCGGTCATTTATAAATTGGACCGACGTTTCGTTATTCGCATTATCTGGTTACGGATAAACAAGCAGGCGGAATGCTTGAAGGGGGCGACATCAGCGGATCCTCGGGAGCGGTTGTCTCTGGTATTGGAGCGCAACTGACTTGGGACCAGCGGAATGATATTTATTTTCCGAGCCATGGAAATTATTTCGATTTAAAAGCCGATACTTATCTGGCGATATTAGGAAGCACCGAAACTTTTTCAATGTTGAAAATGGATTACCGGAGGTTTTATCCGGTAAATAGCGATCAAGTATTGGGTTTACAATGTTATCTGGTTCTAAGCGCCGGAACAATACCCTTTCAAATGATGCCGAAATTGGGGAGCAACGGTATCATGCGCGGTTATAGCGGACAATATATCGATCGCGAATATTTGGCCGTGCAGGGCGAATATCGTTTTCATTTAACCAACCGATTCGGCGCTGTTGCCTTCCTGAGCGCCGGTAAAATATTTCCATATGCTACGACATTTACGTTTATCAATATTAAAACAGCTGCCGGAGTCGGACTGCGCCTGGCAATCAATAGAAAACATAAAATAAATCTACGATTGGATATTGCCTATGGTGATGGTTTGAATTGTTATTTGAGCGTTTCGGAGGCGTTTTAAAGTAATTTTCATTTTTTATATTTAATCTTTATACTTCTTCACTGTTTCTTTATTTTTATTTCATGACTTCACGGTACAATCAAAACAAATCCAAACAAATTCCTAGGAGGGGTTACAATGAAAAAATGGCTAATCGGTTCAATGATTGCAGTTTTAATCGGTACTTGCCCGATGGGCGTTTATGCCGCTAATGAAAGCTATAACAATAAACTTATTGAAGTGGCAAGTAAAATAGCCCAATCGGCTCAGGGAGATAACAATCCGGTTCAAAAAAAATATGGGAAAAAAGGCCGGGATCACTTTCACAGACAACCTAAACGCTGGGAACATTCATCCCGGGAGCGAGAAGACGCCCGGTACATAATCCATCGGACCGCGGAGGTTATATTTCAAGCGCAACGGCACATACGGCTCAGGCATTATTCTTTCGGCATGGCCACGGTAATTGCCCATCAACAATTGGCCTATGAATTATACTGGAAAGGCTTTTACCAAAGCGCAATTTTTCATTCGTTAAGGGCCCGGAGGCTTGCGACCGAAATTATCTTAAGAAACGGAGGAAATTGGTTGGATTTACCGGCCTCCTGGGATGAACGGGAAGAACAATATGGAAACATTGCTCCCCGGGATAACGAACTGGACTCCCAACTCGATAAAAATAGAATCGGCAATGATGATGACGCGGTTGATAATATGTTAAATCTGGATATTGCAAATTAAACCTTTTAAAAATACAGCGTTGAAAAAAAGCATTGTCGTTTATAGTAAAAAAGCCGGGTTATCCGGCTTTTTTACTATTTTGAGATCTGACACGAATTTATGTTGAAAATGATTTCTAAATAACGCATAATAATTTATAAGTATAATTATAATTATTAAACGGAAGGAGTTAAGGTTATGACAGAATATCAAGATACCACAATTAATTTTGGTCCGGTTGACGCAACACCCGAGGAAGCCGGTTTCGATCCAGCTAATATTAACCGGCTTGACTCCTACTTTAAAAAACTCATGGGTAAGGGAACCCTCCAGGGGGCCGGTTATCTTTTATCAAAAAACGGTAAAATATTTGCATATCGCTCAATGGGTAAGCTTACTTTCAAAGAAACTAGTAGGGATTTCCATCCGGAAGCAATCCGGCGGATCGCTTCCATCACTAAAGTCTTTACCGCGGTATCGGTTTTACAATTGATCGAAAAAGGCGAACTTCGTTTGGACCAAACCGTGGCATCGATTATCGAGGAATTTAACAATCAAATGTTCGGCAAGATCAATATCTCTCATTTACTCACTCATACATCGGGGATTGCCCCACAGGGAGGTTATTACCTTGAGCCTTATCCCGTGGATTGGGACATGGTATACAATAGTGGCAACTGGATTAAGGAAGTATTACGGGGAAAAATATATAACAAACCCGGAGAGGAATGGGCTTATTCAAATTATGGATTTATGATTCTTGGGGAAATCATATCCAGAGTATCGGGAGTTCCCTTTGAGGAATATGTGATTGAAAACATCGTGATGCCGATGGGAATGAACCACACATTCTTCAAGGTTCCTTCTGATTTACGTGACCAAGTATGCATAGCTGAAGAATGGGAAGAACAACGGATTAACAATCCCGGCGACCGGACCGGAAAGCCTCCTCAAGCGGCCGGCGGTCTTTTTTCAACTATGTTTGATATGTGGAAGTTTGGAATGATGTTCTTAAATCATGGTACTTTTAATGGCAACAAAATTCTTGGCCGGAAAACCATTGAAGCGATGACCCGTCCCCAGGTCAAAAGTATCAAAGCCTATCACTGGGCTGATGAAAAATTAGTCACCTATGGCTTGGGAGTAGGTTTATATATCAATAATGAGTTTCTCTCGCCGGAAACTTTCGGCCATGAAGGCGCGGGATATAGCGCCTGGTTCATCGATCCAAAAGAGCAATTCATCGCGATGTATATTGTTCCAACAAAATTGGGCTGGATTCCGGAAGGAGTTATCACGCCTCGGAATATTATCTGGTCGGGCATCCGATAAAAACAGCCACTAAGAATATCCGTTAGTAATGAATTGGAATAATAAAAGGAAAAACCGTAGTCATAAAGAATAATAAATACTAACGGATAATTGTGGTACCCCTTTTCTAAGAGGAAAAATCCTTTTTAAAAAAAGGGAAGAATCTTTTTAACGGAATTTAAGTCCGTATTGATGGAGTGGCCAATATGTTAACACCGGATACCCTTTTAAAAAACAGCGACAACCTTCAATCTCTCGTTTTCAAAATCGATGACTCGGATCTCGCCCTGCTAATCGAATGGCTCAATGAAAAAGACGATACGATCCGGTATACGGCATTTTTATTATTACAGTTGTTATCGGACGAAGGCAATCTGGTCTATAAATACTGGAATACTTTTACCGCCATGATTGACAGTTCCGATTCATACCAAAGAAGCCTCGGTTTGATGTTAATCGCCGCAAACATCAAATGGGATATTCATAGTAATTTTGATAAAATATCTAAAAATTATCTGGCACATTGTGATGACGAAAAATTCATTACCGCCCGGCAATGCATTCAAGGCTTGAAGAAAATCCTCGCTCATACCCGTAAATACCGCCGGGAAATCCTGGATACGCTGCTTGGAATCGATTTAAACGCCAAAAAGGGTATCCAGCAAGGATTATTGTTAATGGATATCGTTGCTGTGCTGGAAATGCTTTACGCCGATCAACAGGAGGAACGGATCGGCATTTTTTTTAGGGTCCAATATGATCTGGCCTGTTCAAACGGAAACGATAAAATTACGAAAATGATTAAAACGATCCTGGAAACTAACCGGAGGGATTGATTCATTTCATTGTTAACAATGATTCTCGGTATATTTTTAAAAATAATGAAATAATTACCGGCGAAATTAATGCATATTGGAAAAAATGTCGATATAATAAACAGAAAAAATTTTTCCGAAGGTGCCAAAATGACCAAAGCGCCGCCGCCGCGAAAATTTTCCCGAAAAGTCGGGAATACAAGGGTTACTCCGATCACTTCCCGGATTATTGTTATCTTTATCATTTCAATATTAGTCGCCAGTTTCGCCTCGAATTATATAAACCTCGCCTTTAATCGCGCCGAACTCATCAAAATGATGAAACAACTTCTGGTCGTGGATCTCAAGGAAATTTACGACTTCGGTAATACCCAATATGAACTGTATCAATATTCCAAGGATGTCCCCGACGCGTATTCTTTGTCAATGAAAATGATCGAAACCAATGCCCTCAGGCAGTTTAAGAACCAAAAGTCAATCGCGCTCGGAATATTAATTACCGATACTACCCCCGGACGGATCATCTTTCAAGCCGCCAAGATACCTAAAATGTCCGTATTTCCGGATAAAACAGCGCTTCGTCGCATTATGCAACGGGAAAGAAAAGGGGTCCGTGAAGGAACGTTGTCTTTTTTTATTAACCGGGAAGAATATTATGGAATTTACAAGTATATCCCCAAATGGAACGCATATCTGATCCGAGCCGAGGAGCTTAATGAGTTTTATCAGGGTTCTCGCCGTATTTTCCAGGATATTTCAGTTATTATCGTGATAATTACCTTTGCCTGTACCTTGATTGGGATATATATCATCCGCCGTATTACCCGTTTTATAGATATAATTACCTCCGCGATTATGCAAATGATCCAATCCCAGCAACTGGAGCTAATCCAGCTTGAAGGAGCCGCCAATGACAATATCACTTTCCTGGGGATGGCGTTTAATTCCTTATCAAGCACCATCAATAATCTGCTTTCCATTTTCCGAAAATTCGTCAACAAAGATATCGCGGTCCAGGCCTACCAGGAAAAAATCGTCCGGCTCGAAGGCTCCCAAAAAGAACTAACCATTCTTTTTACCGACATTAAAGGCTTTACTTATATGACGGAAACATTGGGCACCGATATCATTAAGATTTTAAACTTGCACTACCATCAAGCCATTCGGGAGATTTTCAAACATAACGGTTTGATTGGCTCGATTATCGGGGATGCGCTCCTGGCGGTTTTTGGAATTGACCTGGGAGATGAATCGGTCTCGGGGAATAAATCCTATCAAGCAATTTTAACGGGATACGGTATTCAAGCGGTGGCTAAGGAACTCCGGACGGAAATGCGACAAAGGCGTGCCGATATCCTTGCTTTTAAAGGTAGTTTCACCGAAGAAGAAGAACGTTTATACCAGGCTGTCTTACTGGAAGTTGGCGTGGGAATTGATGGTGGAACGGTGTTTTACGGTAATATCGGATCCCATGAAAGGATGACCAATACCGTAATTGGCGATAATGTCAACGCGGCCTCGCGGTTGGAGGGCCTCACCCGAATTTATAAAGTACCGGTTATTTGTTCCGAATATGTCAAAAATGATATTACACTTAATTTACCGGAACATAACATTAACTTCGTGGAACTGGATACCGTCCAGGTTAAAGGAAAAACCGTCGGCCAAAAAATATATTGGCCCGTCTTGCATGAGATTTTGGAGGCCGATGGCAATTTGCAAGCGAGTATATCACAGTTTGAAATCGGTTTACAATTATATTACCAGGGGCGATGGCCGGAAGCTTATCATATATTAAGTCAATGCAACTTGCCTCCGGCTGGGGAATTCATGGAAAGAACCAAAGATAGGCAACCCCCGAAGGAATGGAGCGGCATATGGAACATCACAATGAAATGAAAGACCAGCTTTCGGCCAAAGATTATTTTTTAAAACGAGACATAGTGGAATATGAGAAACCAAATATTTATTCATTGGAAACGGAATTCGCCAAAACAAAACGGAACCGTGATTTCCGTCTCTATATGGTATTTTTCGGCTTCATTTTTTTATTAGCCCTATCTACCGTAGCTGTTGCCGATTACTTGGAAATAAAATCGAAACAAGTCAATATCGATATCTCCGACTTTGAGGATTTACGCTTAAAAGAGACCCTTAGCGCCGCCACTGAAATGGGTAATGAGTTAGACCGAAAAACAGCGGAACTTAAGAACTTGCAGACCTCTTATCAGACTGAAGTCAAAAAACTGAAGCGGGAAATACAACAGAAATCAAAAACCGTTTCGAAGTCAAACAATAAATCACAGCCAAAGACTTTAACCAGAGAGCAAAAACGGTTGGAAAAGTTGCAAAAGGAATATGAAAAACGAATCACCCAGAAACAAATCGAAATCACCCGGTTACAAACCGAGTCCAAAATCGAAAATCAAGATATCGCCGACTATCGTCGTTATTATCAGATGCAATTAAAAAAGCAAAAAGAATATTACGAAAACAAGATAAAAAAGTTGAAAGAATCAAATAAACAGGCCAGCGAGTCGCTGAAAGACCGCCAGAAAAAGCTGCTGGATGAACTGAATCAATTTAAGGACGTATTTGAAGATGAACAATTAGCCGATCTTTCGTCTCCCATTGTTTCCGGTGGCGCAACCTTGGTACTAAACAAATACTGTAAAGAATTAGACCAGGAAAAAGTATTGAATTATTTTGCATTTAGAAAAATGAGGAATAAAATTAATCAATTGACCAAGATTTTAAAAAAATTTCAGGCACTTCCCGATTCCAATTCAGCTGGTCCACCTTTAAAACAAACCAATGCCTTGATTAATTCCATAATTAACGATTATGAAAAATTATGGTCCGGCTTAACCGAGCGGGTATCACGAAAAAATTTGCAATTGGAGAACTATCAATATGGATTAACCGCTTATTTAAAGAAAAAACACGGTACCGGTTGTATAATTGACCCCAGACAAGATAAAAAACGAAATCCGGTAATTTTTTACCTGAAAAACTGGGAGCCGGATGAAGAATCCATCGTGGAACTATATCGGGGAAAAGATGAGCTTATAGGAAAAATTAAATTGATACCCACCACGGCCGGCACCCGGATTGAAATTATCGAATCCATTACCAAAAAAGACATTCAATCGTTAGATTGGTTTCGCTTACAAGTTGATTGATAGTAATGGATTTTTAAAAGGGCTGTCTCAAAAGAAAAAACTTTTAGACAGCCCTTTTTTATTTTAGAAAAATATACCGGAAACTTTTTTTATTATCGGACTTCTAAAATTATTGACTGAGTAAAAGTTAAGAACTATAATTTTTCTATGACTAACTTAAAGCAACTTACGAATTGGTCTTCCTATTTTCTTAAAAAAAAACTGACACCATCCCGGATTTTAGTAGTTGGATTTGCGATCATTATTTTTTGCGGGGGTTTAGCATTAACTCTCCCAATCGCTTCTAAAGACGGTCGTTCTTTACAGCTTTTGGATGCTTTGTTTACAGCTACTTCGGCGGTTTGCGTTACTGGTTTAGTGGTAGTGGACACCGGGACCCACTTTACCAAATTTGGTCATTTTGTGATTATTACCTTGATTCAAGTCGGCGGCTTGGGGATAATGACGATGTCAACCTTGATTGCGCTTGTTTTGGGAAAAAGAATCGGTTTGCGGGAACGAATTTTAATCCAGGAATCGTTTAATCAATACAATTTGGCGGGACTGGTCCGATTAATTATTAATGTAATTATTGTTACCTTTATTTTTGAATTCCTGGGTGGTTTAATAATATCGCTTCGACTTTCAGCCGATCTTCCAATGAATCGTGCGTTGGCTTTCGGCTTTTTTCATTCAATTTCTGCTTTTTGTAATGCCGGGTTCGACCCATTCGGCCAAGTATACGGGAAATTTTGCAGTATTACTCCGTATGTCGATGATTGGATAATTACTTTGACAACCGGCGGATTAATCGTCTTTGGCGGATTAGGGTTTCCGGTTATTATCGAACTGTTTAAATATCCAAAAATTAAAAAATTATCCCTTCATACCAAAACGGTTGTTCTAGTTACGGCTTTATTGATTGCGACCGGAATGATATTGATTTTTTTAATCGAAGCGAACAATCCCAAAACGGTGGGGGGCCTGAATTTTTCCGGGAAACTGCTTGGCGCTTTATTTCAATCGATTACTTCGCGTACGGCGGGTTTTAATACTTTAAATATCTCCCAAATGAAAAACGCTTCATGGTTTATAATGATTATTCTAATGTTCATTGGGGCTTCCCCCAGTTCGACCGGAGGCGGAATTAAGACTACCACCGCCACAGTACTGATAGCCTCGGTAATTGCAACTATTCGCGGCAGACAAGATGTGGAAATTTTCGAGCGCCGTTTTCCTCAGGATTTAATCAATAAAGCGTTCACCATTACGTTTATCGCCTTGAGTTGGGTTTGTTTAGTTACACTTATTATGTCGCTGGTTGAGCCGTTTTCATTTATCCGGCTTTTCTTTGATACAATGTCGGCTTTTGGAACGGTTGGTCTGAGCACCGGAATTACACCTTCGCTAACTTATTTATCACGACTATTATTGATTTTGACAATGTTTATCGGCCGGATCGGACCTTTAACGGTGATGGTTGCGCTAACTGAAACTATACATTCTGGAAATGAAAGATTTATTACTGATCGGATAATGATTGGATAAGCTCTCATAGAGCCTAATCATATTTTTTTATCGGAGGAAATTAAAAAGGGGCGGAACTAAATGCGCAGGCAATATGCGGTAATAGGTTTGGGACGATTTGGAACTAGTTTGGCGAGGACTCTATGGAAATTAGGTCAAGAGGTGTTAGCTATCGATACTGATGAAGAACGTCTTCGTTATGTATCGGAAGAGGTCACCCATACCCTTCAAGCTGACGCCACTGACGTTAATGTCCTTAAAAGTGTTGGAATCGCTAATTTTGATGTAGTCGTGGTTGCGATTGGAGAAATGAATATTCAAGCCAGTGTTTTTACTACTCTACTTTTAAAGGAACTGGACGCCAAATATGTGGTAGTTAAAGCTCTAACAAAAACCGAGGGACGAGTGCTCGAAAAAGTAGGCGCGGATCTGGTGGTTTACCCGGAACGGGAAATGGGTAAACGGGTAGCCCATGACTTGGTGGCTTCCAAATCGTCACATAACGTGATTGACTATATTGAACTCCCCGAAAGTTTTCGAATAACCGAGACATTGGCTATTAAAGACATGATTGGGAAAAATCTGGGCGATTTAAATATCCGGGCTAGTTATAATGTAAATGTCATTTTAATCAAGCGTGCCTCAGGAGAGGTTTTATTTTCTCCCGGACCCGAGGAC
>JBJKPO010000261.1:0-2066 GCA_046706235.1 Bacillota bacterium
CGACGACCTCAATGTCTTCTTCCAATTGTAGCAATTTACAAAGATTATTCCGGGTCGCGGCGATATCATCCACCAGCATAATCCGTATTTTTTCCGCCATTAATATCACCTGCTTTTCGGATCGTCCTGAAAATATGGGCCGGGCGTAGGATTGGTAATTATTTCGGGATTTAATTGCAGATCGTCCTTGATAATTCTTGGGGTTACAAAAAATAACAACTCGGTATCGCCTTTTTGAAACCGTTTATTGCGAAATAAAGCTCCGATTACCGGAAGATCGCCTAATATCGGAAATTTATAAATATTAACCGCATCCTCACGTTTTAATAATCCTCCGATAACCAGGGTTGAACCATCCTTGAATTGAACATTGGTTGAGGCCTTACGGGTTGAAAATGCCGGCAATTTAAATCCGTTTACCGTGATGGCGTTACTCCAGTCCATTGAACTGACCTCCGGTGAAACCGCCATTGAAATGATATTATTCTTTTCAAATTTCGAAGTAACATTAAGCTTTACACCGTATTCCTTCCAGCTAACCATGGTCCCACCCTTGCCGTCCGGCATTGGAATCGGAATTTCCCCGCCGGCTAAAAAGCAGGCTTCTTTACCGCTTAACGTTAAAATGCTGGGCGCCGCCAAAATTTTGGCATCGCCGTTTCCCTGCATCAGGTTTAAAATCGAACCGATTGAAACTCCGCTAACCAAACCCAATCCACCTTGATTATTCCCCTGTAAGTCATACTCCCAATCATGAAAAATGAGCCCTTCTTGAGTCGGCCACCAATTACCCCAGCTTAAACCGTATTTTTTTTCAGAATCGGTTTTAATCTCGGTTACAAATATTGAAAGCAATATTTGACAATTGGTTTTAATTGTTAAATTATTAATCACATTTTCGCGGTACATTTTCCCATACTGAACCGCCTGGTCCGCTTCCAGGGAGTTATCCACCGTGCCGCTTAATATCACAAACTTATCGTTTACCGTGACATTAACCGCCGGATTACTAATCAGTTGACCGATTTCCGCCTGGACTGTCGAATAATCTTCTTGGACGATAATTTTATAGGAAAGCCGGTCGTTATTTTTCCAAACATCAAGTAACGACAGCCCGACCTTTTTGGCGTTAAGTAAAATTTCTTGAGCGCCGGTTATTACAACATTAACTACCTCGGGATTGCTATTGGCTACTTTGGTGAAATCCTTGACGGAGATAATTTTAGCTTCTCCGACCGCCATATTGATTGAGTCCGGTTCCGCCGCGGACATGGCTGGAAATAATAAAAACGCCATGAATAATACCACTAACCATTTCCTATTGCCAATCATCGGCAATCCCTCCTAAAAAAGTGGTGTGTATCGTTATTCCAATTCTTTCACACTACTTTCACTCTACTGTAATAAACTGAGATTTCCCCCCTGAAATGACTTCGATCACTCTTTTTGAAGATTTTGTTTTTGAAGATGAGGAATAATTCCGATTGGCCGGTAGTAAACTTCTTTCCTTGGTAATCGGAATTTTTTGTTCGGATTCATTCAAGGCGGGGCGTAGCGCCAGATGAATAACTCCTTTTTCAGCGACTAACACGATTTTTTGAGCTTGAAGCGGAGTTACCGCCAAGGTTACCGAGGTACCGACTTTGGCCTCGGCCGATTGCGAACTCACGGCGGATTTATTCTGATTGGAATTACCCATGTCTTGCGAGACGGCCAGTACTTCGATATCCTGCAACAAAGTCCAGGCGATACCTTCCCGGTTGTCTTTCGAATGCAGGATCTCGATTAAATCCACTTTTTCACCGGGCTTGATGAAACCCGCCACTCCAAGCACCTCGTTCACCGGAATTGTAATCGCCCGCTTGCCCTTGGGAATTATAAAAGACATCCCGGTTTTTTCACCCTTGCGAAATAAACGTTTTAGATTATTTTGTTCCCCCTGGATGATCTCCGATCTGGTGGTAAACCCCACCACATCCTGAATCCGGCGCGCCGATTCCTGGCACGCGGCTTCACTTGGGATTGGCTTAACTTCCAATTGTCCGGCGGCAACCACCGACCTGGCC
>JBJKPO010000262.1:0-2704 GCA_046706235.1 Bacillota bacterium
TCCAAGCAAAACACAACCGATATTATCCGCTTCCAAATTTAAAGCCATACCGTATACATTGTTGGGAAACAGTAATAGTTCGCCCATCATTACATTTTTTAACCCGTAGATCCTGGCGATTCCGTCCCCGTCCTCCAACACGGTGCCCACTTCTTCCGCTTCAATATCCTCCTGGTATGTAGCGATTTGTTCCTTCAAAACCGCAATCACTTCTTCAGTCGCAAAACGCATGGCGATCGTCCTTTACTTTTTTATACTCACAATCCGTTCGTATGAGTCAAAAGTTGAAGGTCAAAAGTCGAACGTATAAACAAAAGTTTAGTTTATGAGTTAAAATTTTAATGATATTTGATTAGACTTTTGACTGATTTTAAATGACATTTAACCTTTGACTTTGGACATTTGACTTGATTTGTTTAAATAAATCCTTGAATGGAAACATCCCCGATTAATATTTGTTTTAAAGTATTTAACTGACCGGATAACGAACCATCGATCAGTTGATCCCCGCGGCGAATAATGATTCCGCCGATTAAATTGGAATTTTCCCGGTACTTGAGCGCAACTTTTGTATGCCAAGACCCTTCGAGATTTTTGCGAATCAAATCCTGTTCATCATCCGTCAAGGGAAAAGCGGAAATTAATTCGACAATTTGATACCCTTTGACCTCCATAGCCTGATCGATAACTGCGTCGAGAATATGATTCAATTGATTAACCCGGTGCCGGTCAATGATCAAATTGATAAAATTATAAAACTCCACGGGACTCCCCGGTGGGACCAACCGTTTTAAAAGATCCCTTTTCCCCTGGACCGGAATGGAGGGATGGCTCAAAAACTTAGTTAATTGCGGTACTTCTAAAGCAGTCAATAATTCTTCGGCTGCTGTTTGAACCGCATCCAAAATACCTTTATCCCCGGCCAAACTTACCAAAGCCTGACCGAAGTTAGATGCTGACCTGGAGTACATCAGCCAGCCCCCTTATCAATTGAGTCCAGAGCCTGCCTGATTAAAACATCATTGATATCCTTACTCATCTTACTGCCAATCGTTTTAGCGGCGGCAGCCAACGCCAACGTCACCGCGCCCTCTCGCAACTCATCCCGGGCGATCCGTTTTGCCCGCTCAATGTCGTTTTGAGTCCGGACCTTCAACTCCTCGGCTTCCCGGTGGGCTTGATTTAAAATATCCACGCGAACTTTTTCGGCCTCATTCCGGGCTCGTTCCACCATTTGAAGCGCTTCAGTCTGGGCCTTTTCCAGTGATGATTTAATCTCTTGCCGCATTTGTTCCCACTTTTCCCGTGAACTTTGAGCGTTACTCAAATCATCGCTGATTTTTTGCTTGCGTTGCTCCAGCATTTTTTGGACCGGTTTATAAAGAAAGCGTACCAAGAAAATCATCAATACGATGAAATTAATCATCATAAAGACAAAAGTACCTAAGGTGATTTCCATAGTTAGAAACTCCTTGCCTGGCGTAAAGTCATTTACTGATTAACGGGATTAACATAAAAGCGATAACGATTGAAATAATTGGAATAGACTCCAACAAACCGACTCCAATGAGCATTGAAGTAAAAAGCCGTCCTTGAATCTCCGGCTGCCGGGCCATACCTTCTAGGGCAGTTGAAATAACCTTGGAGTCACCGGTCGTCGCCGCAAAACTTGCTCCAAAACATATTACTCCAACAACAATCGCTACTAATTGTGCTAAATCCAAAATAATGCACCTCCGCAATTAATATTAATGTGAATGCTGTTTCGCACCGGAGTGCGAGTTATCCTCATGAGATACGGAAAGACCCGTATAGGATACCGTTAAAACAGTAAAGATAAAAGCTTGAATACCACCGATGGCAATACTCACAAAGAACCACAAACAGGGCACCGGGGGTGGAAAATACTTGGTTAATTTTTCCAGTAAAATTTCTCCGGCGTAAATATTGCCGAATAACCGCAAAGCCAATGTCATTGGCCTTACGACCAGTTCCAATAAATGAATCAGCACGAACGGCGCAAACGGTTGAAAATAATGTTTCAGATAGCCCCCAAAACCGTTTTCTCTGACACTGATATATTGGTCCCAAATAACCCATATTGCCGCTAAACTTAGAGTTACGCTGACATCACGGGTTGGAGACACAAAACCCGGAACCGGAATTAAACCCATCATATTTGCAACCAGAATGAACAGAAACAGCGAACCGAAAAAGTAAGTATATTTAATTCCTTGTTCTCCCATGCTGCCTTTGACCATATTTTCGATAAACTCAACCGCATACTCAAAAATATTTTGCCAGCCCTTCGGTATCCAACTTAATTTCCGGGTGGCATACCAGGACAAAACAATTAAAATAAGCATTACAATCCAGGCCATGACGATAATCAAGAAATTAACATCCAGCCCAAATATTTTAATGATCGGATTAAATTCAAAATTAAACAGCTTAATAAGTTGATGCGAAGAGGCATGTGAAGCGACCATGGTTAGTTCCCCTCGGATTTGAATTTATAAGAAGCGATAATACTCCAGATTGGGAGCGTTAATAACATAATCGTAAAGATATAAACAGATGTATTTATCTTCCCGTTTCCAAGCCACCATAACCCAACCCGAATAAACAGGTAAATTCTAATAATCCTTACAATCAACCCTCCTAAAAAACCTAACAATAATTTACTTGTCTTATACCGTTGCAT
>JBJKPO010000263.1:0-1826 GCA_046706235.1 Bacillota bacterium
GAGTTATTTTAATCGGAGTATCCGGTCCGATGGGAGTTCAGGCTAAAATCGTCATTGACTCCACCGGAGACGGAAATGTGGCTTATATGGCCGACGTGCCTTTTGAAAAAGGGAACGAAACATTAAAATTATGTCAACCGGGTACTGTAAATTTCCGGGTGACCGGGATCGATGTAAAAAGAGTCGCCGAAAACGGCGGAATAGGCGCGGTAATGGATGATTTCCGCCGAAAGATAACCGAACTTGGTTTGCCTTTTCCCGCCGGACGCGGCATACCTTGTGGCCGGATTACCAAAAACGGCCAGGTAAGCTATATTAATTAAATTGACGCATATCAGATCGATCCGACCAGTGTGAAAGACGTAACCAAAGGAGAAATCGAATGCCGCCGCAAAGTAATCGAGTTTTTCAATTATCTACGAAAATATGCGATTGGTTTTGAAAACGCGGAACTGGTATCGATCGCTCCGGCCATTGGATTTCGGGACAGCCGACGAATAGTTGGCCGGTATAGGTTGACCCGGGAAGATGTTGATGGGGGAAGGAAATTTGATGACGGAATCGGGATATTCCCAAAGTTCTATGATGTAGTCTCATTAACCGGGGCATGGCAATGGGGCGAGGATTGTTTTTTCAACCATTCGAAGGATGGGGACTATTTTACGGTACCTTACCGGAGTATGGTACCTGTAATTATTGATAACCTGATTGTGGCTGGAAGATGTATATCCGCCGACCATATGGCGGAAAGCGCCGTGAGGGCCGTTTATTGTTGTATGTGCACCGGGCAGGCGGCTGGTATCGCGGCGGCCATTGCCGTTGAAAATGAAACCAAAATTGGGGATATAAATATTAGTGAACTTCGGAAACGGTTATCCGCCCAAGGAGTGGCTTTACATTAGAGAGAACCGAGGAGTGAATCCATGCCGATCATTGAACCGGTCATCCGGCCGCCCGCCGAAGCCGATAGTTTTCTGTTGCAAGTAACCACTGGTTGCACCGCCAACCAGTGTATTTTTTGTGGTGCTTATCTGAATAAGCCGTTTCAAGTAAAAAGCATGGTTGAGATTACCGCCGATATTAAGGAGGAAAGCCGGTTTTACCCGGAAACGCGCCGGATCTTTTTAATGGATGGCGACGCGCTGGCGGCCAGTAATGTCAAACTCATACCGATACTTGAATTGTTAAATAAAACTTTTCCGAAATTATCCCGGATCGCAAGTTATGCAAACGGTTATAATATTACCGGGAGGAGCGAACAGGAACTTCGGCAATTATCTGATTATAAGCTGCGTTTGATTTATATCGGCCTGGAAAGCGGCAGCCAGGAGATTTTAAACCGTTGCCGTAAACGGTCCACGGTTGATGAGATGATTCTGGCGGTGCGCCGGGCCGAACAAGCGGGGATTAAATCCTCGGTGATCGTATTGTTGGGTTTGGGCGGAAAAAAAGATTCCGAGATGCACGTCCGGGAAACGATTAAGGCTTTAAACCGCATGCAACCGAGGTATCTTTCGTTTTTATCGTTGATGTTGATTCCAGGCACGCCGTTGTGGGAAAACGCTAAAGACGGCCGGTTTGAGGCGTTAAGCGCCATCGAATTGCTTCGGGAAACCCAAGCGATTATTGCCGGGCTGGAACTTGAGAAAACTATCTTCCGCACCGATCACGCCTCCAACTATTTGCCGCTCGAAGGGAGATTCCCGGCTGATAAAGCCAAGTTGATGGCGGTTTTGGATGCGGCGATTCAAGGGAAAATTTATTTAAAACCGGAATTTTTAAGAGGATTATAATCCTGGAAGACTTTTTATTGCACACCCCGGTTC
>JBJKPO010000264.1:0-2005 GCA_046706235.1 Bacillota bacterium
CGATATCGAGCGTTTGTTTCGCAACCCCAAACTCAATACCCCAAACACTTTTATTATAATAAAAATCATCATTACTAGTAACATTTCCCAACAAATAATGTATTGCCAGCATGTTTTCAGTGGAACTAACCGTATATGCCTTATTATTCGGAATTCCAACCAGCCCATTTTCCAACTCGTAAATGACATGATTATCTTCAGTTATTTTTATCAGTCCCCGGCTGTAATACAACGAGAAAGACCCGTCAATCCGGGAACTTACCGGGATGGGTTGCGGCGATACCGAAATTACCGCCAGATCGTTTTCCAATATTGTTTCACCGTTTGACTGGTTAAAGGCTTGCCATTCCTTGAAAAAAATACTGTTTGGATACATATCTTTAAAATTATCATATAATTGATTGTTCATTATCGTTTGTATTAAAATAATCCCAAGTCGAACACCAACAAAACAACCGCGCCGATAAAAGAGACAATAGCGATGATAATCAGAGACCCGCAGATCCGATCATGACGGCGGCGGTTTCTGGTTGAGCTTACCAGTATTCCAACCAAACTGATTAGGAACGTAAGCGCCGTTAAAATGAAATCAATCTTATAAAACATGGGATTGGGCCAGGGCGATAGTTTGAAGTGCAAATAAGTGTTTAAAAAGACTTTCAATACGGGGATTGTCAAAAAGGTAAATATTAAAGAACTACAAATTAAAATTTTGGATGCGGCCACGAAATATCTGATTGATTTGGTCCGAAAATCCGGGCCGGAACGCATATTCAGGTTTAATTCGTTTTTATCCGCCATTTATTCACCCCATTTAGTAAGCCGATATCAAAAAATAATAAAAATCCGATGCGATTTATCACAACTTAATATCGGCTTTTTATTTCAGTTATTTTAGGCTTTTATACACCGGCGCTCTCTTTTTGGCTACTTGAATTTTTTTGGATACATAAACCGATTCTCTTGACAGGGTACTATCATTAATGTTTTAATGATTATGCGTTTTGTTGCAAAGTATTTAAAATGGAAAGCGGGGGATTCCCAAAATGGTGGAATTATTGGGAAAACGCGGCGTGTTTTTGGCCGGTGGAATGTTATTATTGGAAAATAGCGAAGATCTAACTAAAGATGAAATAAATCGCCGGCTGGAAGCAGCGAATTTGCCTCCGGTAACGGAAACGGACCTGGACCCGGCGGTTGCCCGCACCCAAACCATTGCTTGCCAAGTATTAACTAAACATAATACCGGTAACGATCAAGCTAATTTAAAAATCCGTTTTGACGCCTTGGCGTCTCACGATATTACGTACGTGGGAATCATTCAAACCGCAAGGGCTAGCGGACTCAAGGAATTTCCGGTCCCCTACGTCCTTACCAATTGTCATAACAGCCTGTGCGCCGTCGGCGGCACCATTACCGAGGATGATCATGTATTCGGGCTTTCAGCGGCCCAAAAATACGGCGGAATCTTTGTACCGGCCCATCAGGCGGTGATTCATCAATATATACGGGAAATGATGACCGGTTGCGGCAAAATGATTTTGGGCTCCGACAGCCATACCCGTTACGGGCCGCTGGGTACCATGGGTATCGGCGAGGGAGGGCCGGAGTTGGTCAAACAACTGTTGGGCCGGACTTACGATATTGGTTACCCGGAAGTGATCGCCGTATATTTGGAGGGCTGTCCGGTTCCCGGAGTGGGCCCGCAGGATGTGGCGCTGGCGATTATTAAAGCGGTTTTTCAGAATGGTTTTGTCAAAAACAAGGTGCTGGAGTTCGTGGGACCGGGAATTGCTTCGTTATCGGTTGATTTCCGTAACGGGATCGATGTAATGACTACTGAAACAACTTGTTTATCATCGATCTGGCGTACCGACGAACAGGTGGCGGCCTATTATAAAACCCACGGCCGGCCTGACGATTACCGGCGGCTGGCGCCGGGCGATCTGGCGTATTACGACGGCGCGATTAAGGTTGACTTGAGTAAAATTGTTCCGTTGATCGC
>JBJKPO010000265.1:0-10873 GCA_046706235.1 Bacillota bacterium
GGTTAATGCCACTGGGAAATTGTTACAAACAACACAAGGATCTGTCCCTCGAAAAAATTGACAACACTTTTGACAACAATCAAATTTATATCAAAGGGAAAATAGTTAAATGCAAATAAATGGGCAAAACGAAAAAGCCCCGAATTGACGGGGATTTTTCAGTGAAATGAAATCAAAAATAATATGTCAAAATATCCATTCGGTTTCTTGTCGATGCTTAATGCCGTCCGGATGAGGAAAAATTAAGTTGTGGCCGGCATTATGGTCACCGGTTCAAATCCGGTTGTCGGCTCTAGTAATATAAAATAATAAGCCCGGCTTTGTTAAAGCCGGGCTGGTTGCTTTTACTGCTCCACCAACCAATTCAACGCCTCGGTTTCAGTATCGAAGGAATGAATATCGCGAAGGGAGTTGTGCATCACGCCGCTTAAGCCGACCTTCAGGAGCCCGGCAATGCCGATTACCGCGCTGGCTTTTATATAGGGTTTATTATGGGCGGTATAATCCATAAACATGTTTATTATTTCTTGATCGAAATGCATGCCGGTTACATTTGTCAGGATCAATATGGAATTTGCCGGATATTTGGCGATTTGAGTCTTAGCGCTATCTATTAGCTCGTGTAATTCTTTTTTAGTGTACATACTGACATTGGTAAAATCAGCATAAAGGATTGACTTTCCCTGGTGAACGATTGTCTTAATATTATCCATAATTAATTTCCTCCTAAAATATAGGTGATTTTAATTGATTATTTTGATTATCGGGAAAAAGAGGATTTTCTTTACTGGATAATTACTTCTATATATATATATATTTATATATTTGGCAGGAATAAACCGGCCGGGGGTGAATAGAATTAGTTTGTAAAATATAAACCAATTCAAAGAAGGAGTGAAGAACTTGTCGCGAGGACGTTTGGTATTGGGGATTATTATCTTGGTCCTGGGTATAATTGCCTTGCTTAACGGGTTGAATATTACCGATTTGAGTTTGGAGAAAGTAATCGCCGATTTTTGGCCGTTGCTTTTGATCGCCTGGGGCGTTGGGTTTTTAATGGAACAGACCGGCCCCGGCGGAAAAGTGATTGGCGGTATCGTGTTTTTACTGGGAATCGGTTTTTTGGGCGGGAATCTGGACTGGTTTGTTTTTGATTTCAGTTACGCCTGGAGGCTTTTTTGGCCGCTGGTTTTGATCTTGCTCGGGATAAGTTTTCTATTGGGCTGGCACCGTCATGACGGCAGAGCGACTACCGCAATCATGGGCGGGATTGAACGGAAAGTTACCTGGAACCTGGAAAATGCAAGTTACCTGGCCTTTATGGGCGGTATTCATCTTGATATGCGGCAGGCGATTATTCCCGATCAGACGACTACTATTAACGTAACTACCTTTATGGGTGGAGTGGATATTGTGGTCCCTCCCGACTTGGCGGTGGTCTGCGAAGGGACCGCGGTTTTAGGCGGAGTTGACTTTTTCGGCAGGGGGAGCGGCGGAATCGTCGGCGGCCTCAGGGCGGAACAGGGTGATATCAAAGGTGAAAAAGTATTACGGATTAATTGTTTCGCGGCCTTGGGCGGAATAAACGTTAAAATGGCCGCTATTGGCGAAAGGATAGATTGGTAATTCGAATTAAATAATAAATAATTGAGAACGGAAAACTGAAATTAAAAAAGATACCGACCGGTACTTTTTTATGTAGTTTAATCTCCATAAAAAAGGAAAGAGACTTGTAATCACTCAATATTACAAGTCTCTTATTTTTATAAATATATTATACTTGTAAAATGATAAATTGCCAAGAAAAAAGCAAGAAAAATAGAAATTGCTTTATGTGCGCCGGTACTGATATCCAAGTAATATGCATGCTCCCAGGCATCTAAAACCAGAATGGGTATATTCCCCCATTGGGTCAGAATTAATCGCAGAAATAATTCCCATTTATATTTTTACCGTGAGAGAACTTCAAATAATCTTTTTCCTAAAAACCATGTCAAAACTTAATTAAATGCTAAACATTGAATGAACAAGGGGTTTTAAAGAAAATAATAAATCCGATTGCTTTTATAAACCGGTAGAAACAAAGGGAATAAATTTTGGAGGACAAAAATTGAATACTTTTATGAAAAAAATAACCCTGTTTATCTTACTTACGGCTATAATATCCGCTTTGACCTTAGCGGTACGTTCCGCACCGTATTTTATAACGAAGCAGCCCATGCAAGAAGCGGATCATCCACTGGGATATCCGGCTAAAGGTTTACTTATTTGGGAAAATGATGAGGAGTTTTTGAAGCTTTGCGCCGAATATCAGACCCCGGTTCGAATGGCGGCATTTCAAACCACGTTGCCGGATCCTCTGCCCGGCGAAGAATATAATGTCGGGTTAGCTGCAAGAATGCTGGCGGGGACAGTGGTCCAAGCAAGTCAAATTTTTTCGATGAATGGAACACTTGGGCCAAGAACCAGGGAGAAAGGATTTCGCGAAGGGCCGGCATATTCGGGAAGCCGGATCATCGGGGTAACCGGCGGAGGAATTTGTAAAATATCTACTACGCTTTATAATGTAGCTATTTTAGCAAATATGGAAATTGTCGAACGCAAGCCTCACGGAATGCTGGTGCCTTATGTTCCACCGGGGCAAGATGCCACGGTTTCATATGGCTCAATTGACTTTAAGTTCCGAAATACCACCGGCAAACCGGTGTTGATTTGGGCGGAAAAAGTAAATAACACTCTTTATATGGCTTTTTACGGCAGTAACCGGTCTCCTGAAGTGGTTTGGTATCATCGGAATTTATCCCGCCGGGAGGTGCCGGTAAGTCGCCGTTACAATCCCCAGTTGTCGACCGGGGAGGAAAAAGTTGTTCAATTCGGCGCCGAAGGGGTCAGGGTTAAAAACTGGGTAATGGTACACTATGATAGCGGTAGAGTGGAGAGAAAGGAATTAGGGGTGGATTATTACGATCCGATGCCAAAGATAATTGAATTTGGCGGTGGAAAAAACCGGATTTTAAATAATAAGGATTTCATCAAAGGGGAATAACGGATTTTGTAGAAATATTTACTGTAATTTTATTTTTTTGTCTGGGTAACCAGAACATTTAACATTTTGTGATATTGTGATATTTTATGCGATGAAATAGTATTCCAGGTCAATTTATATCAATGCAATATTTAACTAAAAATAAACTGGCAAATATGGAGGTGAAGCACCGATGGCCAATAATAGCGATCAACCGCTTCGCAGGGCCATAGAACCGTTACAACCGGATATCGGTAAGATCGAAATTATTCCGGGAGGAGTTTCGGTTGAAGCCATTCTAATAATATACGATGCATTACGGGATGAACATGGTGTAATTACCGATTGGATATTTCGGGGCGCGAACGAATATGCCACCAAGTTAATCGGGTTACCTCTCGAGAATCTTATTAACAGATCCGTATCTGAATTATTTGGGACTGAAACGCCCCTTATTTCCCGGCTTGAAATACTACGTGAGGTAATCGCGACGGGTATGGGACGTCAGTTTGAGATGTACCTTTCATTGAACGGCAAATATTATCTTGCATCGGTTATCCCCCTAAACAGTACGACAATTGTTACCACGGCATTGAATATCACTGAACGCAAACGGGCCGAACAATCGTTGCGCGCCAGCGAAGCACGTTACCGGGCATTGGTTTATGCCACCTCGAGCGCGGTATGGCGCTTAAGCGCGGATGGTACGATGCAATTAAATCCGGTCGGCAGTGGTATTATCGACGAACCGGCCGGACCGGAAGAACCCAGGGGCAATTGGCTCAAGGCAATTCATCCCGGCGACCAAACGCGGACTTATGAAACGTGGAGACGGGCGGTTGAAACAAAAAGTTTCTATGAGGTCGAATACCGGAAACGGGTTTCCGACGGCAGCTATCATTGGGTCCTTTCGCGCGGCGTGCCGGTATTCAATGAAGAAGGCGAAGTCCTTGAATGGATCGGGGCCAATGTCGATATTACCGAACGTAAACTGGCGGAGAAAGCCCTCAAGGAGAATGAGGAACGTTTGCGGTTAGCACTGGAAGGAGCAGGGGCCGGTATGTGGGTCCGTGACTTAAATGGTGGCTGGGAGGCAACATCGCAGTTAAACATTTTATATGGGCTTTCTGCCACGGATTCGCCAATGCGCGAATCTGATTTTCTTTCTTTAGTACATCCCGAAGATTTACCATCCTTCGAAAAGTCCTGGCAAACCGTAATCGACCAAGGTGGGGATTATGAGCAAGAATACCGTGTAATCTGGCCTAATGGCAGCATACATTGGTTGGCTTCCAAAGGTAGAGTCTCCAATGTGACCGGAGGTCTTCCCAAATTTATCGGTATTACTTATGATATCACGAAATACAAGGAAATGGAGGAAGTTTTATTTCAGACGATGGTGATGGTAGAAACGTTTGCAAGTGAACTGGATGCCACTATATCTTCCATTGCCGCGGGGGTCATTATTTATAACAATAAAGGGAATATCGATCGTATGAATGAGTATGCTTGTAACGCATTTGGATTTCCAGACGGCGATTATAACTTGCCCGATAAAGCCCGTCAGATTAATCAAATCTTGAATCATTCGGATGATAGCGGCGTCGAATATAAAGCGGAAGAAACGCCGTTATTTCGGGCTTTACACGGTGAGATTATCCATATGGACGAAATAGTTATTGCTAAAATTCCTGATAAACCGGTTTGGTATTCAGGTACACTCGCTCCAATTAGGGATAGAAACCAAAAACTATTAGGCGTTATATTTATCTTTATTGATATAACCGAGCGAAAGCAAACTGAAGCGGCGTTGAAAGAAAGTGAAGAGCGTTATCGCATTCTTGCGGAAGAGCTATGCGAGATTGACCAAAATAAAAATCAATTTTTGGCGGTATTATCGCATGAGTTACGAAATCCGCTGGCATCGATCCACAACAACCTTATTATTCTTGATCGTGTTGCGCCGGGCGGTGAACAAGCAAAGCGAGCCAAGGCCGTCATCGACCGACAGTTCGGTCAACTTGCCCGACTGATTGACGATTTACTGGATATTACTCGTATCACCCAAAATAAAATTCAATTGCGGCGACAACGGGTCGAGCTTAATCAACTGGTGCGGCGGACGGTGGATGATTATCGGTCGATATTTGAAATGAATGGTGTAAATATCGAGGAGCATTATGTGGCGCCTTCGGTATTTGTATACGCCGATGGAGAACGTTTAGCACAGGTCGTGGGGAATTTATTACAAAATGCGGCCAAATTTACTGATCGAGGAGGTAATACCAGAGTGTCAATCGAGAGCGATACCATGCGAGGGCAAGCTGTTATTCGAGTAGCCGACAACGGTATTGGTATGACTCCCGAGTTGATTTCCCGTTTATTTCAACCTTTCATGCAAGCGGACACAACTCTGGAGCGTAGCCACGGCGGGCTTGGGCTTGGACTGGCGTTGAGTAAAGCAATCATTGAAATGCATGGGGGAGATATAAGCGCATATAGCGCCGGTCTTGGTAAAGGTTCGGAGTTTGTGACGCGCCTTCCGCTTGACGATATCTTAACCGAAGATCCGAAAATCGTATCTCCTGATATATTCCAACGCAGGCGGCGGGTACTTATTATCGATGATAACGTCGATTTGGCGGATAGCCTGCGTGAATTGCTCGAACTTGAAAACCACCAAGTCGAAGTCGTATATAGCGGTCCCGAAGGCTTGACTAAGGCGCGGGAATTCCAACCTGAAATCATACTATGCGATATCGGCCTACCCGGTATGGATGGTTATGAGGTCGCCAGGGCTTTCCGCGCATCCGAAACACAATGCAATGCATTCCTGGTAGCTTTGACCGGCTATGCATTACCAGCGGATTTACAGCGAACAATTGAAGCCGGATTCGATCGATATCTGACCAAACCGGTGGACTTGGATGCGCTCAGGCAGTTACTGGCTCAATGCCAATCTGAACATTCCGCTTTAAGGAAATGGAAATCTTAAAAAGAAGGCGAGAATTGATGAAGCGACTTGAAATATGGGTAGTATCCTTAGTGATTTTAATCATTTGCAACATGATATCCGCCGGTTATGCACTACCGGATTACTCTAAAACCAAAGGCGATTTTAAAATATTTTTCATTGGCGACAGCAAAGAAAGTGTCGCCAAGAAAATTATATACCTTGAAGGTATTGGTGAAATCACCTGTGTTAATGAAGATTCCCAATTTACAAGTGAAGCTCTCGGGAAAAAAATTATTTGCCGCTTTTTTTATGGCCGGACCTTATTTGGGAAAGAACGGGTCCGGAAAATCGTTATCGATTTTCCCGAACATCAATATAGTGCAGGCCAATTTGATATTGAGGGGAAAGAATTTGTCAAGTATTTACAGTCAATGCTGGAGAAGATATACGGACCCCCAGTTTATACCAGCCCGTATCTGTTCGAATCCCAAATCAAGGAAAACCAGGATAAATATATTGCCAAATGGGCAAGGTCAACCAAAATAGTCGGGATATCCGTTACCTTGAGTATCAATTTAATTGTACCTCAAATAATTATCGCTAATCCTAATTTAATTAAGGATGAAATTCAGGAATTCAATTGACAAGGAGCCTGGCCGGTATGATTCAAGCCAATATGATTGAAACACGCAACCTTTATCGGGAATTTGTAATCGGTTCAAATATTGTCCGGGCTTTAGCCGGGATTAATTTAACCATTCAAAAGGGGAATTTGGTCATTATCCGGGGGCGATCCGGGTCCGGGAAAACCACTTTACTCAATTTAATTGGGGGATTGGACCGGCCTTCGAGCGGACAGGTATTTTATAACGGACAGAATTTGAATTTGCTTTCCGAATCCCAACTTACCGGTTGGCGCCGTAGGGAGATTGGATTTGTATTTCAATCGTTTGCGCTGGTTCCGCATTTAACGGCATTGGAGAATGTGGCCCTGCCGCTTCGATTTGTTGGGACACCATGGCGGGAAAGACAGGAACGGATCCAAGAATGTTTAAAAATGGTCGGTATGACTAAGCGGAGTAAACACAGGGCCATGGAACTTTCCGGAGGGGAACAGCAACGGGTGGCAATTGCCAGGGCAATTGCCGGCTGTCCGGCGGTAATTTTAGCCGATGAGCCGACGGGCGCATTGGATTTTGAAACCGGGATGAAAGTAATGGAATTGTTTCGGGAGATAGTCGACCGTAACCGGGTAACGGTTTGCGTGGCCACTCACGATCCGGCGGTTACCGAATTTGGTGATGTCAAAGTTTTTATCCAAGACGGGAAACTGGCTTAAGGAGGTTTTTAAACAATGATGATGCTTTCAATAAATAGGCCGGTTAAATACAGTTGGCCCGTCATCTGGTTTTTAATCGGTTTGATATTGATGATTGGAGTTTCAGGATGCCGTTTATTTCCGAAGGAAAGGGTCGAAGATGTACCGGCTTTGGTTCAGCCGCCGCAAGAGGAGTTGGTGACTCAAGAAATAACCGTTGGTCCTATTGATGAAGAACTAAGCGGTACGGCCAGGGTAGGCTCCAGCAAAGAACAAACACTATACTTTTTAACACCGGGCCGGATCTTTGATGTCCTCGTCGAATACGGTCAAATGGTAAAAGCAGGCCAACCATTAGTGCGGATTGACACCGGTGAACTTGAATATACGGTGAAACAGGCTAAATTAAATTTAGATCAGGAACAACTGCGTTTCGAGCAACAATTCGGCGATAATTCCGATAATAAAAGGGAGATATTATTAGCTGGCCTGAATTTAGCCAGGGCAAAGTTGGATTTGGAACAAGCCCGGGAACGGTTAAAAGTTGAAGGCTTTTCAAGCGCCGGTTTGCGGAAAAAAGTCTTGGAGCGTGATGTGAAGCGGGCTGAACTGACGCTGCGTCAAAATCAATTGAATTATGATCACCTGCTGGCGCAATCCGCGCCGGATTCCTTAGAGCGGAAGATTGCAGCCTTGGGAGTGGAGCGAGCCCGCCTTGAATACGAACGTTTATCGACGCAATTGGATCGGGCGATGCTCCGGGCCCCATTTGACGGTAAGATAATTAGTTTAAACAGTAGCCGGGGCCGGAATATCGAGGCTTTTGCGCCGGTGGTAACTATCGCCAACATGAAAGGGCTGGAGTTGATATCTGAAGTTAGTGTCAACAACGTGATGCGGTTAAAACCGGGTATGAAGGTACATATTGAGCTGGATGAAGGAAAATCTCAAACCGGTAATATTGTTTTAATTGATAAACCTCAAGGGGCTAATTCGGATCAAGATATTTGGTTGGGTCATATTCGGATGGAGGGCCCCCGGTTCCCCTTGAAGATGGATAATTATTATACTGTCACCTATATTCTCCGTTCCGTAAAAAAGGCATTACTGGTCCCGAATGACGCGGTGCGCGAAGATGTAAACGGTAAGAGGTATTTGCGGGTCATTGACGGTAAACAGCGGCGGGATGTTTATATTAAGACTGGAATTGAAAACGGGACCATGACGCAGATTTTGGAGGGCGCTGCCACGGGAATGACTGTGATCGGGAGATAAAGTTATAAAAGGAGTTTTTGGGAAAAATGAATTTTATCTTTGGAATATGGGTGCTCCTGCGCCGGATTTTTAATCAATGGCGCCTTGAGTTTTGTTTATTTTTTGGTTTACTGACGGCAATAGCGGTTGCAATTGCCGTACCGCTTTATACCAGCGGAGCCTTGCAGGAAACCTTTTTCAAAGAGATGGAGTCCATATCGGATCATCGTCAGCCGCCTTTTACATATACGGTAAAAATATTCAGTTCATTGGATTATGTGCCGGTCTCCAAAAATAAACTTTTGGCTGATTATCGTTTTTTAGAAAAATTTCCGGTTCCAGCGAGAATGGGTATTCCATTATTAATATCGGGGTGGTCCGGAGCAATCTCCGATCAATTGGAAATCACCGACGCCAGGGATTCAACTGTTGCCGCTCAAGTCTTGACCATGACCGGTCTGAATTCGTTGGTGGCATTTGAAGAAGGTCACCCGCCGGCTAGCAAGGTTGATCCGGATGGAACGGTAGACATTGCCTGTACCGTATCTGCGGCTGATAAACTGGGGCTGATTGTCGGCAAAGTTTATTGCATGAAGAGTACAATATTAACTGATAAAACCGATACCGGTTTGCCGGAAGAGGACTTTACCACTGATTTGCGTTTCCGGTTAACCGGAACTTTTAATCTTCGCGATGACCATCTTAATGCCCCCGGATGGTTGATTAATCCTGATTTTTCAAGTTCAGTGTTCGTAGATCCACAGGTTTTTACCAATTTCTTAATTGGGAAAAAGGAAGTGGCGGTTGACGATCTTTACTTTACGTGGGTTTTGGATTACCGAAAAGTCAAGGTACAGGATTTACCGCGGTTAACGAAGGTCTTCAATAATTTAGCCAGGGAGTTTTCCCAGTTTGACAAAGCTATCTATATTGACACATCTCCGGCGGATATGTTTGCCCAATTTATCACAAAGCAGCAATCACTTGAGATTATGATGTTAACATCAGCATTACCCACGTTATTGTTGGTTTTGTATTATATCTTGTTGGCGGCTGGATTAATAACCGGTCAACGCCAAGGAGAAATTGCAATGTTGCGTAGCCGCGGCGCGGGAATAATTCAATTAACGGGTAGTTTCACCCTTGAATGGGTCATTCTCGGGATTGGCTGCCTGTTGGCGGGGCCGCCGTTGGGATTACTTTTAGCTCAATTGGTGGGAGCTTCGGCCGGATTTTTAAATTTTGTGGATCGACAGGCTCTTCCGATCGGAATGACCGGGGAAGCCTATCTATACAGCTTGATCCTGGTGGCGATAATGATTATCGCCGCCACCGTGCCGGCGGTTTTAGCTTGCCGCAATACGATTATCCAGCACAAGCAAAGCCGTGGCCGTAGTATTTCAAAGCCTTTTTGGCAGCGGTTTTATCTGGACTGGATATTGTTAGGCGCCGGAATTTATGGATACCGGTTAATGGCTTTACAAGCTCAAGCCGCCGGCCATTCATCCGCCGGCTTGGAACAAATGATTGATCCGTTACTATTTCTAATTCCGGTTTTATTAGCTATTGCAGGAGGATTACTGGTTGTCCGGGCATTACCCGTGATTGCCGGACTGGCCGAGAAACTAATCAGCCGCTGGAAAGGAGTGGCTTTATATGCATCGTTGGTGGAGATTTCCCGGAATATCTCCAGTTACCGGCCATTAATTTTATTGATTATTTTAACCACCGCCACTGGTATTTACGACGCCGCAATGGCCCGGACCTTGGAACAAAATACTTACGACCGGATTTACTATTCCATAGGTTCGGACGTGGTATTACATGAAAAATGGTACCGGATGGTCATGGAAAAAAACGGTTCCTCCACGGGACCGTCCCAAGTCATTGAGGATAAATCCCATCCGTTTGAGCCTCCTTTTTCAATACACCGCCAATTACCCGGCGTACTTGCAGCGGCCCGGGTCCAGATTACCAACAATGTCAGAATGTCATCAAGTGATCGAGAAAGCACTGCAACCGTAATGGCCATTGATCCGGTGGATTTTGGACATACGGCCTGGTTCCGGCCAGGATTAACCCTACTACATCAAAATTATTATCTTAACATGTTGAACAAATATCCGCAGGGGGTAATAATTTCAGGTTCGCTCCTGAAAAATGGAATTTTTAAAATCGGTGATACTATAACGGTTCGGAAGAATGAAGCCGTTATTTATTTGGTGGTTGTCGCGGCTGTTGATTATTGGCCGTCGCTTTACGATGACCAAAATACATTTATCGTTACTAATTTAAATTATATCACCGAACAATCTTCGAT
>JBJKPO010000266.1:0-2761 GCA_046706235.1 Bacillota bacterium
GGCACAGGCAGGACAGGTATCGGGAGCCTCCGGGCCTTCGTGCAAATACCCGCAATTCCGGCAGCGCCATACCAGCGGCTGATCCTTGCGAAACACCTTACCTGCTTGCACATTGGCTAATAAATCCCGGTAACGTTTTTCATGCTGTTTTTCGGCAACTAAAATTTTCTCAAAAATAATGGCTGCGTTTTCAAAACCCTCCTCCCGGGCAGTCCTGGCAAATCCGGGATACATACTGGTCCATTCGTAATTCTCCCCTCCGGCGGCAGTTTTTAAATTCTCGGCGGTCGTTCCGATCACCCCGGCCGGGAACGAAGCGGTAATCTCAACTTCTCCACCATCAAGTAGCGCAAAAAATCTTTTGGCATGTTCCTTTTCCTGATTGGCAGTTTCTTCAAAAATATCAGCGATTTGCATAAATCGGTCTTTTCTGGCCTGCCCCGCAAAATAGGTATAACGGTTCCGGGCCTGTGACTCCCCGGCAAAAGCAGTTAAAACATTTTTTTCGGTTTTGGTTCCCTTCAGACTTTTAGTCATTTTGATCTCCTCCTTTTAATAATATAATGATTGAATGTGTAACATTCAGATCGCCTTTTAATAAAATTCATTTCCCTGAAATAAACTATATTGATTATTAATATGGTTAACTTTAGCGATAAAAAAATTATACATTAGTCTTGTCTTTACCGCTTAACTCCCGATATAGAACATTACCGGGGCAGTTTACTACATGATCGCGGCCACACCGTAAACATATTTCATCAATCTGATTTATTTCCGAAAGAGCCGCCTTTAAAAAGGCGGTTAACCCGGTGGTCAACGCTTCCAGGGACTCAGGCGGGATTCGCTGTAAAATAGCCCCGAAATGATTGGCCTCAAGCGCATCAATTTCCGCAAGAAGTTCCTGACCGTTCGGAGTCAATTTTATTTTCAAAACCCGTCGATCCCGTTGGTCCTCTTCCCGGATCATCAATCGTTTTCTTACCAAGCGATCCACCAATTTCGCGGAAGCGGCGTTACTAAATGATAAACCATCAGCAATCGCACCGATTGAGGGTTCCGGGTGCAGGTGAACAAAACGAAGGCAAGTCAATTGCACCTCGGTTAAATCTCCTTTAACTAACTTCCGCAAGGTAGGGTGTATTACCCGGTAAAACATAGCCTGACAAAATAACTTGGCGGTTTTTGAAATCAAAACCCGTTCCATGCGCATGCTCCTCTTTTAAAACCTGAATAAATTTTAACATGGTTAATTAATTTTGTCAACCATCTACCTGAATTTTTTATTGACAAGATTTCCGAATGAAACACTTTGTGATTCTGCTAATTTTTAAATTCTGTCAATTTTGATCAGAAGTTTTCAGCCGTATCACCCGGAGTATAAGCCACGCGGATATAATGCTTTAAATACTTGGCCGCGGCCAGCTTAATGTCATCAGTTGTTATGTGAGATAATTTCGATAACAAATTCCCATCGTATACCATTTGAGTTTGTAAAAATTGACTTAAGGCATTACGGGCCGCATAATTTTTTTCGGATTCCGATAACCCGGCATTGTTTACTTTCATGGCGTTAACCACTTCATCGAGTTCCGGTTGACTTATTCCTTCATTGATTAACTTGAGGACTATCGCGATAGTTTTCTGCTCAACTTTTTCCAGGGACCCGGGATCGGTCATTGCTAAAAACACCATATTAGGGGATTTGGGTTTTTCCAAATAATTATATAAAACAAAACCGGAGTAAAATAAACCCTCTTTAACCCTCAATTCTTCAAAATAGTGCATATAGTTCTCTAAATAATAACTAATAACTCGAAAAGCGGGGTATTCCAGGTCCGAAAACCGGGGCGCGGCAAAACCGATACCGATGGTCGCCTCCCTGCCGTTTATTTCCTCGCGATCCAAGCTTACATCTTTATCTAACGACACCGGATTAATCATTAAACGGCGATCGACCGATTCAGTAATCATACCGCTAAAAAATTTAGTTAAATCTTTAATTGATTGCGATATTTCACCGGTAACCGAAAGAATAGCGTTTCCCGGCTGATAGGTTCGGCGGTACCATTGATAAATATCCTTTCCGGATATGGTTTTGATTTTATCGGGATCCATCTGATCGTTATAGGGGTGTTCCGGGCCATAAAACTGGGCGGTAAAATCGGAGTAAGTCTTAAAAAAAGGCGATACTCCTTTTAAATCGGTACTATATAGCCCTTTAAGATCGGTAAGCCAATCGTAGCTGTAAATTGGATTTGAAAGCAAGTCTTTTACTTCATTCAACGCTTTTTTAAAACCGCTGGAGGTTGTTTTAATACTGATCAGGGAATAATCCGGATAGGTTTCGACATCGACATTCCCGATCTTTGTTTTCGCGAAACTCAATTTAAAATATACAATATTGTTCATGATTAAAGCGGTCCCTTTTTTGGCGGCGGGTTCGATCCCGCTTCCCGACTTTAATAACAAAACAATATCAATCACTTTGGAATTGGTCTTTTGCAGTAAAATATTCATACCGCTGACCATGGTTCGATCAATCCAAACCGGAGATTGATTCGGACCGTTCTCGGCCTTAACTGGAGTTAAATTAATTAATATAACCAGTCCGATCAATAACCAAAAACCAAAATACCTACGGTGCATGATTTATTTACCTCCTGTTTTGGTGGACTTAACCAAAATCCAGGTTCGCGGGGGTTGGCTGAAGTATTGGCCGATAACTCGTTCCAAATCCTTCTTTGAGATGGATTTAAAC
>JBJKPO010000267.1:0-26551 GCA_046706235.1 Bacillota bacterium
ATATTTATCCGGGCTTTTTCCAGTGAAGGCAGACCTGTCAGTACTTCCGGGGGAACTTGCCGCTCCACCAGATCCCAGGTATGCAGGGTCCATCCCTCCAACGAACCACCCGCCACGGTAAGTAGGAAACGGGATTGCAAGTTTTCCAACGCGGCGGTAAAACGGTTGCGCTTATCGTTAAAAATGGTTTTGGCTTTGATCCATAACTCCCGGGAGTCAATCGGGCCAGATTCGGCGACGATCTGATAAAGATCCCTTTCAATTCGTTTTAACCGCCCGCACTCAAACTCATAATCCGCGTCGCCTTCCGGACCGTAAACTTTAAGAAAGGATGGATATAACCGCCAGCCGATAAAGGTGCCCCGGCCGTGGATTAGCTTGGTATAAGCACAAAGTTTCCGGCCGGGGAGGGTCTCTTTCCAGGCCCAAGCCCGGTCGGTAATGGCAAAACCATGCCAGGGTCTGGCTTCGTCCGCCTCCGAGAGACTGGGAAGCGGAATTCCTTCAACCGGCATTAGCAGGACAAAACCCCGTTCTTCAATAAAACGGCAAGCGCCATCGTCATCGCGGATTTTCATTCCGTTAGTTAACCGGTTTAGTTTGGCGCGCGCCTCGTTAAGTTTGGAGATTGTAATCATTAATCATATTATACCTATTTAAATATTAACGAACAACTGTTTTAATATATATCTTTGATAATTATTGTCAAGACTATTAAAAAGCGGTCACAACTCTATCAATAGAATTGTAATAAACCTGATTTCAACCGGTAAAAAACCTTATAACATAAAAGGAGATATTTTTTATGGGTTTAAAAGCCGTTATAGTTATGGCCATGGTGGTTGGGTTGATGTTTACTGTGACGCCGGTCATTGATTCGGCCAACCTGACTCCAATCAACATTGACAATCACGCCGGAGTTTTTGGCGGCGGTTTTTACATAGAATACCCGGAACCAACGGTAGATTCCATTGATCCCACGGCAGGGCTAAATACAGGTATTATTAATGTTATAATAACCGGTATCAATTTGCGAAACAGTTCGGAGATTGTTTTAAAACAAAACGGCCGCATTATTAAGGCGGCTGTTGTCAAAGTCATTTACAGCGGCCGGATTGCTTGTCAATATGACCTAACAGGGGTTTTTCCGGGGGCGTATGATGTAATAGTATTTGCGTTAAGTGACTACAAATCGGGAGTGTTAAGCATATTACGCAAAGGATTCATGATAGAATACCCGGCGCCGTTAATATCCGGGGTTGAACCCGATATTACCGGAAATGGCGGTGAAGTTGACTTAAAATTAAACGGTTCCGGTTTCCGGCCAGGAGCCAGAGTATTTTTAGAAAACGAGGAGCAATTGATTGAAGCGGTTACGGTTAATGTAATAACACCGACGTCAATCGTCTGCCGGTTCGATTTAAATAATGTCCGGTTCGGGGTATACGATGTGAAGGTCAGGAATGACGATCAAAAGTCTGGATTGTTAGTTAATGGATTCCGAGTGGGAAGTGTGAAGTGAGAGGTGAGAAGTGGGAATGGTTTTATTACAGTTTCGCCTCCCACTTCTTGTACTCAAGCTTTTACTTTATTTTTCTTGCGCAAGTATAAGCCGCGGCCAAAGCGCCCGGTATACCTCCGATGTGCATCGCCCAGCAGGAACCGATATACAGGTTTTTTACTGGAGTATCGACATGAACGGCCATCATTTGTTCATAGAATCGCTTTTTTGGGTTCCAACTCCATGAGCATGACGCGCCGTCGGTATTATGAGTATAACGTTCATAAGTTAACGGGGTGGCGGCGTCCTGATATTCGATGGCATTTTCCAGGTTGGGAATCACCTTAGCGGCTTTCTTGATCATGGCTTTCAGGGCTTGCTCCTTCAGTTGTTTATATTTCGTCTTATCTCCGTCGCCCCAATTATCCATCCAACGGTATGGAACCATGGTTTGCAGCATCAATGAGGACTTCCCGGCTGGTGCTAGTTTGGGATTAATCAGTGATGGCGAATAAAGACTAACCGAGGTTTTTTCAAAAAAACGCTCATCACCGGAATTATAGATATCCAAGCCGGGTTGCTCGTCAAAACACATTACATGCGGGATTTTCATAGTTTGTTGCAAGCTCTCGTTCGAAAGTTTTAACCCCAGGTATACGGTATAAAATCCTTGAGAAACGGGCGAATCGTTGATTTTTTGCCGCAGGTCCGGTGGGATTAGATTTGGATCGTCCAACAACCGCAAAAAAGTCTTTTTATAATCACCGGAGGAGATAATATAATCCGCATAATAATTGGTGTTTTTACATGATACTCCCACTGCGGCGCCGTTTTTGGTGATGATTTTATCAACATGGGAATTCAGTTTAAGTTCTCCGCCCAGCTTTTGAAAATGATCGGCCAGCAAATCGGCCCAGGATTGCATTCCGGTCTTGACGGTCCAGTAATCGGACAGCATCCCGGAGAAAGCGCCGGCTAAACTGGAAGCGGACATATCAGGATAACCGTAATGGCTAAAGAGGTGGTAGAGCTTGGAATCCTTTGGAAAGAACCGCGCTACAAATTCCGAAACAGTTTCCTCCTGGTATTGCCGGAGCAATTTCATGTATTTGAAACCTTTCAGGATCATGGGGATTAATGAAAATATCAAGGGCAACCCGCTATAAAGAAAAGGCATGGGTTTATCCATGGAACCCATTGCCACGGTGAATTGATCAAGCACGGCAAAGAAACGGTCCAGGTTTTCACGTTCGGACGGGAAAGCGGCATAGTACATTTTCTTTACATCTTCATAAGTTTCGGGGACCGCGTCATAATCAGCGGAAACAAAACGCAATCTTTGCTTTACAAACTCGATTTGGCCCGCCAGGCCGATATCATTCATTGCCTTGTTAATTGACGCCGAAGCCTCGAATGACAAGGTACCGCTTTCAAAATAAAACCCGTTGCGGTAAAACCCGGCGGTATAACCGCCCGGTCGGCTATGTGACTCAAAAATTGTTACCTGATGGCCTTTCTTCGCCAGCAGATTGCCGGCCATCAATCCTCCAAACCCGGAACCGATAATGATTATTTTTTTCATGGCTTACTCCTTTGTTAGTTTATTACTTGGCTTAACTGTATAACGAATTAAGAGTCATAGTTCTTTCGTAATAATAAAATACTTAAATTATTACCGTGGGCTTTCTTTACAGGCATAATAAAACCAAGTATAATATAATAGAAAAAAGAGGAGGTCTAATCATGCCGCAGCTTTCATTATATATCGATGCTGAAACTTTAGCTAAAATCGAAACTGCCGCCAAGATTAATAATACCTCGATTTCCAAGTGGGTCACGGAAAGACTGAAAGAGTCGCTTACAATGAGCTGGCCGGAAAACTATCAATATTTGTTTGGGTCCATCACCGACGAGACTTTTAGTATCGAGAGGGTCAAGGATTTTCAATCGGATCTGGAAAGAGAACGTTTATGAAGTTTTTCCTAGATACCAATATTTGTATTTATTTTCTTAAAGGTATTTTTCCGGACCTGCTAAAGACAATAATGTCCCATAATCCGGATGACATAAAAATCCCATCCATGGTTAAAGCGGAATTGCTTTATGGTGCTGAAAAAAGTCAAAGGCGAAACGAAAATTTGGAAAAAGTAAACGGCTTTTTATTACCCTATGAAATTATTCCGTTTGACGATAAAGCTGCTGTTATTTATTCACGGATCAGGTCCAAGCTTGAGAAAATTGCCTTAATTATTGGTCCCAATGACTTAATTATAGCCGCTACCGTGCTTGGCGGCGAGGGGTGTTTAGTAACCAATAATGAAAAGGAGTTTAACCGGGTTCCTGAGTTGAAAACATGCAACTGGGTTCAATCATCCTAGCGGATATATTTATTAAATTCAATTGTCACAGGTGATGATAACCACAATCAAGGGCCGTTTCTCCAGGGGCCTTTTGTCGGTATTGAAAGTGTGTTGCAATTCAATAAAGCGGATCTCTATTAAGTCAGTTAAAAAGATTTTTGAAAACTATACCCCTTCTTTACATAGCCTCTATGTTCATAAAATATATGTGTTTTTTCACGATGTAATCCACTGTTTACGCCAAGTATAACTATATTTTTGCATTGTGCATATTGCTCCACTTTGTCAAGTAGTTGGGTTCCTATGCCTTTACTTTGATACTCTTTATTTACCGCAAGAGCGATTATTTGAATATATTCTCCATCAACATTGAAAGCAACCCCTTCGTTTATTCCGATAAATCCGATCACTTTATTATTATCAACTGCAACAAATGTTTGATAGTCTTTACGGTTTTGTATAATTTCCAATCGTTTGAATGTATCTCGTATTTTTAGGTCATTATATCCAAGTTCATTCCTAATCAAATCACAAATTGCTTCATAATCATCACTTACCAAAGAACGTATTGAGATTTCCATATAATAATCACTCCTAACAAGTCCTTAAGTTTCTTTTTGTCTTTAGTTTTAGGAGATGTAATGTTATCAAAGGAGATCGAATTCTTTCCATATTTTTTTCTCTAAATATACTATAAATACTTATTCCTATCAATAAATATTAATCCCGGAATATGTGATAATCAATTGATTCATGTTTGATCGAAATACGGGGTGGGTTGTTTATCGTAAATCAATCCCGCTCCCGGAACAATCCCTGCCCTAGAAAATTGAAAATAGACACGATTAAGGCAGTGGCAAAGGCCGTCCAAAAGTTAGGGAACTTAAGACCGCCCAATATCGTATCGGTAAGCGTCACCATCCAGGTGTTGACGATGAGAGTGAAAAGCCCCATGGTAACCAGATTGATGGGCAGGGTAATCAGGAATAAAATGGGACGTATCAGTATATTGGCGGCCGCCAGGATCAAACCCGCCCATAATCCGATTTCGGGAGAAGCCGTATGAATGGCCGGAAATATTTGAACGGCGCAATAAAAAGCAGCCACATTGGCAATGATTTTAATGACTAATTTCGGCATTGGCAAAATCCTCCGACTTATATGAAATCCACGTAAACCCGGACGCGGCCGTGATGTTTCGGATCGTCGGTCTCGACCTCGACCATCCGCCATTTCCCGTAACGCCGTAACTCCCGAATTATTTCCCGGCATAAACGTAATGCTTGAGTGGGAGCGCCTGCAAAATGGGACCAGCGCCGGGCGTGATATCGGGAATAGCAATCTTTATCAGACAGTAAAACGGTCCAACGTAAAAACAATTTTTCAGCCAGCCAGGCCAAATCTTCCACCGCATCCAGAGTCTGGTCCAGCAGAAAGAGTGGAATGGGAATCGGGATGGTAATGCCGCTTCCGAACCCGAGCCTGACCACCATAAAGAAGCTACGGTAACTAAATATCGGTTTATTCCACATAGACTTCCACCCTCACTAATCCTTCCGCCGGATCGACCGCCTCCACATCCACCAGTTTGCCGCCTTCCAGTAAACCCTGTTCGATCATTCGCATTAATTCCTCGATATCAATCTTACTGAGATCGATCCCCTTCTTTTCCATTTCCAGACGGGCGGCCTCCGGGATGTAACTCATCCCGAACGCGGCGAATTTGGAGGCCATGCGCATGATGCTCAAGGGTAAATTGACATTGACTTTGGTGGTGCCGGCGGTATTGACCCGTACCCGTAGAAATTTATTAGCAAGCCGGGGTGAAGTGGCAGGGGTGGGGGACTCAGCCTTTGATTCCGATTCTTCAAGCGCTTTTAAAAGTTCCAGGGCTTCATCGGCATTTATTTTACCAGTCTGAACCATTTGTAAGATTTTCAGTCTCTCTTCACTCATAAGAGTTAAGCTCCTTTATTAGTTATTGGATAACGGTTAAAAAGTTAAAGGTTCATTTTCCAATTCGTTTCAACTGCTTGGCGGCTTCCGGCGGAGAGATTTCACCCCGTTCCAGGGCGTCCAATATCTCCTGACGTTGTTTTTTTTCATCGTCGAAAATCGATTCATCCTTTTCCACCCGGTAACCCAGGGCTTCGATGGCCGCATCCAAACGGTTGCGTACCGTGGGGTAGGAGATACCCAGTTCTTTTTCGACATCTTTAATATTACCACGGCATTTGATGAATACTTCAATAAACTCGCGCTGTTCATTGGGCAACCGGCAAAACTTGCAACTGGCGAAATCGCCGTCCAGTTTGGTGGGACAAAAAGTACAGCTTAAACGGGTTACGGATAAATCGTGACCGCAAACCGGACAAACTCCGGGAGCTTTATATTTCATTATGATCACCTTTCTTTGAGTGTATTCCGGAAGGGCTATTCCTCGGCCGGAAGTGGGTTATCGACCGTTAAAGGCCGGGGTTCATAAACTTCCGGTGAACTGATAATGATAAATCCAATTGTAATCAGGAGGAAGAAAAGACCGATTCCCGATAAAAGGTAATGTGATGGATACTTATCCAGTAGAAACCCAAAAATTAACGATCCGAACGGAACTGCCAACTGTGAAATAAGGCCTAATCCTGAGAAAAACCGGGCCCTCATTTCGTCCCGAACCATTTTTTGCAGGTTGGTAATGATCGGAGTATTTACAAAAGCATTAAAAATACCGGCCAATGTAAATCCGATTCCGATTACCGCAAAATAAGTCCAACCGGTTCCGCCGAAGTAGCGGACGACCTTTGGGAAAATAGTCAAACCAAGCAGGAGAAAGAAGACCGAGTTAATAATAAAACCCGATTTCATCATTTTCTTAGAACTGGTCCCGGCAAATACCGAACCAATCAAAATGTTGCCGAACAAGACTCCCAGCATAAACGAAGTCATTAGATAACTATATTGCTGATTGCTGAACCCGATTACTTTTTTAAGGATAAACGGCATTCCCACCATGATAACCGGGATCGCCAGGAAATTAGTAATCATTGCAAAAATAAACAGCTGTTTTAATCCCTGATGTTTAAAAATATAGGTTACGATTTCAAAAATATCGTTAAAAAAAGATTTTACACTTAATTTTTCCAGATTTCGAATTTTGGCTCGGTAGATGATAAAAGACTCACAAACGGCGGAAATAATGAAGGACAAAGCATTTAACAGGAAGATCGTTTTAATGCCCCAAAAACCATAAATTATACCGCCCAGTGCGGGACCGATAATCATTGAAATACTATCGGCGCCACTTCGAACGGCATTGGCCCGCGATAAATCGCTTTCATCGACTAACTCCGGCAGCATCGCCGCTGTTGCCGCATTAAATAAGCTGTCCATAATCGAGACAAAAACCTGGCTTGCAAAAAGGATGTTTAAATTCATCCGTCCTATCAAAGCCATCCAGGATAGAAATAATATTAAAATGCCCCGACCGTAATCGGCATATATCGCGATGCTTTTCCGGCTCAAACGGTCGCCCAGCACACCCGCAAGCGGAGCCATGGTTAATGTGGGGATCATTGCCAGCATCATAAATAATCCCATTGAAGCTCCCGATCCGGTTAAGTCTAAAATATAAAGGGGGATGGCAATCATCTGAATTCCTGAACCAATTAACGAGATTAACCGTCCCGAGTTGAATAACAGAAGATTTCGTTTTTGAATGTTAGTCATTATTAATTTCCTCTTATTAATATAGAGTTGTGATAAACTCAAATTAATAGCTAAAAAGTAATTTCAGATTAACACAGGTTGTTAATTTTGTCAATGCATGGCTTAAAAAAATTAATAATGACATTAATAATTTTAATTATGATAACGACGCGGTTTTAATTTAATACATGTTGTATGCATTACAAAAAAGTATCAACATAATTAGATTTTTATATCGATCCCTTCTGAAGGAAAATAATTTGAAATATTAAAGGTCTCGAATAAAACACGATTTAACAGCAGGAATGCATATTCTTATCGCGAATTTTAATAATATATTCATTTTAAATAAGGTATCACAAAAAGGAGCACTATGACTAAAAAGGTATGGAAAATAACCGAAAATTCACACAACGGCGCGATTAAGTTATCGGAGCAACTTGGGATTTCCCTTTTGCTTAGCCAGCTGTTAATTAACCGCGGGATTACGGAACCGGATATCGCGAGGGCGTTTTTAACGCCGGATTTGGCACAATTGCACGACCCGTTTCAATTTAAAGATATGAAACGGGCCAGCGAACGGATTATAAAAGCCATAACCAGCCAGGAACAAGTATTGATATACGGTGATTATGACGTGGACGGGATCTGTTCAATTTCATTAATTATCCGGGTCCTGGGTAAATATCTTCCCGGGAAACTATTATATTATATTCCCAAACGTTTGGAAGAGGGTTACGGATTGCATCTGAACTCACTGATGAAAGCCGTTTCCAAAGGAGTTAGCTTAGTTATTACTGTTGACTGTGGTATAAGCGCGCTTGAAGAAGCAGAATATTTAAAATCCTGCGGGATTGATTTGATTATCACCGATCATCACGAACCGCCGCCGGTTCTACCGGACGCTTATGCAATCATTAACCCCAAGATTACAAGCTCGGGGTATTATTTCCAGCAACTGGCCGGAGTTGGGGTGGCTTTTAAATTATTACAAGCGCTGGTTACTTATTATCCCGAACTGGAAGAAAAACTATTGGATAATATCGATTTGGTAGCCTTCGGAACCGTAGCCGACATAGTGCCTCTATGGGGGGAAAACCGTATTTTGGTTAAATATGGCCTTTCGGCAATGCGGGCGACTAAAAACCTCGGTTTACAAGCGTTATTGCAAAACGCCGGTTTAAGGGACCGCGAAATTACCACGGGACATATTAGTTTCATTCTGGCGCCTAGAATTAACGCTGCTGGAAGAATGGGGAACCCCAGCAACGGGGTCAAGCTTTTTATTGCCAATGACCCTTTAATAGCGCTGGACTTGGCCAAAGAGCTGGAAAAAGAGAATCAGACCCGCCAGGAAATTGAAAATATGGTCTTGCAGGACGCACTGGCTCAAATCCAATCGAATCCCGGGCTGCTGGAGGAGAATGCGCTGGTATTAACGGGTGAAAAGTGGCACCTTGGCGTAATAGGCATTGTTGCTTCCAAACTAGTCGAAATATATAATAAACCTACTATTTTAATTGGAATGGACGGTGAGGAAGGCCGGGGATCGGGACGGAGTATTCCCGGTTTTAACCTTTTCAATGCCATCGATGCCTGTGGCCGGTATCTAATCAGGTTTGGAGGGCATGAATTCGCGGCCGGGATTACCATCGCCCGCCAAAATATCCCTTTATTCAAAAAGGTATTTCTGGAAATCACCAAAGCACGATTATCCAAAGAGGATCTGGCGCCCTTTCTTAAAGTGGAGAGTTTGGTCGATTCAAACCATCTTACCCTGGAGATGGCGCAAGAATTGGGAAAATTAGCTCCTTGCGGCCCGGCTAATCCTACTCCGATTTTAGGTTGCCGGTCGCTTAATTTAATCGAACATAAAAATGTGGGAGAAAACGGCAGGCATATAAAGATTAAAGTGGCCAAAAGCAATAAGGTTTTTGAGGGTATCGGATTCAACCTGGGATTTATTCAACAGGAATTGGCCGGTACCCGGGAAGTTGATTTGGCTTTTTCGCTGGAGGAAAATACTTGGAACGGTGCATCCCAGGTCCAGTTGAATTTAAAGGACATAATCGCGCGGGGGTCAAACTAGCTTGAACGAACAGGTAAACATCGACACGGTATTAAAAAAAATAGGCGAGACCAAACCAGAGTCTGATTTAACCAAAATCAAAGCGGCATACGTTTTTGCCGCTTTGGCTCACCAAGGTCAGAAACGGGATTCCGGAGAGGATTTTATCCTTCATCCCCTGGAAGTGGCGTTGATCGTTTATGAACTAGGGATGGATACTACATCGATCATTGCCGCCTTACTGCACGATGTGGTCGAAGATACCGAAACCGAAGTGGAACAAATTCGGAAACAATTTGGGAACGATGTGGCGATATTGGTGGACGGCGTAACTAAATTAAGCCGGCTTGCATTTCAAAATAAACAAGAACAACAAATGGAAAACTTACGAAAAATGTTTTTGGCCATGACCCAGGATTTGCGGGTCATTATTATTAAATTGGCCGACCGGCTTCATAATATGCGCACCCTAAAACATCTTCCCGAAGAGAAACAAAAAAGTATCGCCAAGGAGACCCTGGAGATTTACGCCCCTTTAACCCACCGGCTGGGAATGTGGAAGGTCAAATGGGAGTTGGAGGATCTGGCGCTTCGTTACTTGGAACCGGAAGCTTATTATTCCCTGGTTAATAAAGTTGCCAAAAAGCGGCAGGAACGCGAAGGTTACATTAGCGAGGTAAAACAAACCCTGCAGAGAGCGTTGGTTGAAATTGAAATTAAGGCTGAGGTGCAGGGGCGGCCGAAACATTTTTATAGTATTTATGAAAAAATGCAGGATCAAAGCAAAGAGTTCTCCGAGATTTACGACTTAATGGGTTTACGGGTGATTGTATCCACTGTCCAAGATTGTTACGAAGTCCTGGGAATTGTTCATACGTTATGGAAACCGATTCCGGGCCGTTTTAAAGATTATGTGGCCATGCCCAAGTCCAATATGTATCAATCTTTACACACCACAGTCATCGGGCCGAACGGGGAACCCCTCGAAATTCAGATTAGAACCTGGGAAATGCACCACACCGCCGAATACGGGATTGCCGCTCACTGGCTTTATAAGGAAAAAGGGCCGGATGACCGGGAATTGCATGATAAAATTGCCTGGCTACGCCATCTAATCGAATGGCAGGGAGAAATGAAAGATACCGAGGAGTTTATGGAAACCCTGCGGATTGGCTTGTTTGTGGATGAGGTTTTTGTCTTTACGCCCAACGGGGATGTTAAGAATTTACCAGCGGGTTCGACATCGGTCGATTTTGCGTACAGTATTCATACCACTTTAGGACACCAGTGTACTGGGGCTAAAGTAAATGGTAGGTTGGTCCCGCTTGATTATCAATTAAAAAACGGGGACATTGTTCAGATTATCAGTTCCAAGCAGAGTTCCGGCCCGAGTAGAGACTGGCTGCAGTTTGTTAAAACATCCAAGGCTAAAAACCGAATCCGGCAATGGATGCGCGAACAGCACCGGGAGGAAAACATTCAAATCGGCCGTGATCTTATCGAACGCGAGCTCCGCAAACACGGTTACGAAATTCATGAAAATTTACGCATGGAAGTAATGCTGGAAGTGGCGAAAAAGCTGGGGTTTAGTAATGTTCCCGATTTGTTTGCCGCGGTTGGCGATTTAAAGGTCACGCCTAATATGGTGGTGGGAAAGCTCGGCTTGGAAAAGGATACCGCCAAAGAGATAAAACCGGAAGTGGAGGAAAAACGCCGGATCAGGCGTTCCAGTCAGGGGGTTAAAGTCAAAGGAGTGGAAAATTTATTGGTTCGTTTCTCGAAATGCTGCAATCCGGTTCCCGGAGATTCGATCATCGGTTTTATTACCCGCGGGAAAGGGGTATCCGTTCATCGCTCCGATTGCCCGAATCTGGCCGGGGAAGACCGGGAACGAATTATTGAAGTGGAATGGGATCGGGAGGTAAAGGGCACTTATCCGGTGGATATTGAAATCGAGGGGGCTGATCGGGTAAATTTGCTAACCGATATCATGAATGCCATTTCCGAAATGAACCTTTATCTGAATGCAGCTAAAGCCCGTACCAAAAAAGGCTCCGCCTTTATCAATCTCACTTTGGAAATAGCCAATTCCGATCAGATTCAGACCATTTTTAAGCGGGTACGAAAAGTTGACGGAGTTCATCATATTTATCGAGTCAGTCGTCTGGTAAGATAAGGTTAACAACATCTTTTTCTTGCAAAGCCGCCAAGTTCGCCAAGAAAGTATTAAAGAAGGGGAGAAATAATGCGGGCAGTAGTTCAGCGGGTTTCCCGCGGTAAAGTAACCGTTTGCGGGGAAACGGAACCGGTTGGAGAAATAGGCTCCGGTTTAGTGGTATTATTGGGAGTCGGCGCCGGGGATTGCGCCGCCACTTGCGGTTATTTGGCCGAAAAAATTGCTAATTTAAGGATCTTTGGCGATCAAGACGAAAAAATGAATTGTTCCGCCTTGGAACTCGGGTTGCCTTTATTGGTGGTTTCTCAATTTACCTTGTATGGGGATTGCCGCAAGGGGCGGCGTCCGGATTTTACCGGCGCGGCGACGCCGGAAATTGCCGAAAATCTTTACGAATCTTTTTGCGATGAATTATTAAAACTGGGACTTCAAGTAACTAAAGGACGTTTTCGTAGCCATATGATTGTGGAGATCGTCAATGACGGACCGGTTACCGTATTGCTAGACAGTAGTAAACTTTTTTAAAACATTCTAAAAAACATTCGCATAACGAGTATGTGTAATTAGTCCCTAACCCGTCCAATGCTGCGCGCTTTAGTAGAATTGTGTTAAACCTATTTTATTGGTTTATGAATATCACAATTCTTATGAAAAAGCGTTGTGGGCTGCTTTTAATTAAGGTTTTTCACAACGCTTTTAGAAGCGCGACTTTTGTTGGAAAAGAAATTATTAGATGATCGATAAATTCCTTGTTGGTTCCGGCTTGTCCGGGTTATGTAATCAAAATTTGATATTGAGTTGAGATTGACTTAAAGTTTCGAAGATGAAGCTTGTTACCTGGGAGTTAATCAATGCGGCTGCTTTCGCTCGATAATGTTAAAGAAAACATGCAAATCGCCCGCACTATTTACGCGGCTGACGGGAATATTTTACTAGCCGAGGGAATGAGTTTAACCGCCGGGTATATTCAACGGTTAAAAGATTTTGGAATATCTTCCGTATATATCATGGACCATCAGGTTGGTAAAATTGAAGTGGATGAACTGGTAACGGTTCAAACCAGGATTGAAGCGACTAAATTGATTAAGGAAACCATGGTAAAGGTCAAGGAAGGAGCAAATTGGGATGGTGATAAGGTTGGTAAAACAGTCAACATGCTTATGGACGAATTAATCGCCAACCGGAATATTGTTTACAATTTGGTCGATGTGCGCGCAATGAACGATTATACTTTCGGTCACAGTATTTCGGTTTGTATATTATCATTAATGGTAGGAATCTTTGCGGGTTTTGGCTACCAGAAATTAAAAGATTTAGGTGTCGGCGCAATTTTGCATGACATCGGCAAAGTATTTGTTTCCGATAAAATATTAAATAAAAATGACAAATTAACCCCGGAGGAATTCCGGGAGATTCAGCAACATACGGTTTTAGGATATAAGCTCCTACGCAAAAGTGATTTGATTAACATGGTTTCAGCCCATGTCGCCTGGCAGCATCATGAAAATTTTGATGGCAGCGGCTATCCCCGCGGACTTAAAGGACGCGAGATACACGAATTTGCCCGAATCGTGGCCTTGGCGGATGTTTTTGACGCATTATCAACCGATCGTATTTACCGGAAACGTTTTTTAAACCATGAAGTGATTGAGTACATCCGGGATAAAGGAAAGGCCTGTTTTGATCCGGAGTTTAACCGGATTTTCCTGCAGCGGATTGCGCCGTTCCCGATTGGCGCCATTGTATTATTAAATACCGGAGAAAAAGCAGTTGTGACTAAAGTTTCAAAAGAATTACCGTCCCGTCCACTGGTGAAGGTGATATTCGATAAAGACGGAAATATTGTGTCCGAACCGGTGGACGTTGATTTGGAAAAAGATCTGACCAAATATATTATTGAAGGACTAGAGAATGATTGAATGGTATCCGTATTTTCTGGAAACTTTTAAATAACAGGTTGCGTTTTTAATTTAAGGTGAGTTTTTATTTTTCATGGCAATTGAAAGCTACCGGATTCAAACAACCCGGCCGCGCGCGCGCGAATAAACAGGAGGGATTTTCAGATGAACAAGTTATTAAGTTTTTTAGTCATATTGGGAGTAATCGTTTTAATATTCCTGATTCCCTTTGGAATGTATATCGGTTATTCCAATAGTGTTAAAGCCTTAAGTATCGATGTGGATAATCAGTTTAAGCAGGTCGATAATATGTTGTTAAGGCGTCATGACTTGATCCCGAATTTGGTAAATACTGTCAAGGGTTACGCCAAGCATGAAAAAGACGTTTTTACCAATTTGAACAACGCCCGCAATCAATTAATGCAAGACAATACCGTGAAGGAAAAGGCGGCGGCGGAGGGCAATTTCGCTACCGCCCTGAGCCGCTTGCTGGTAGTGGTGGAGAATTATCCCCAATTAAAGGCTGATGCCCAGTTTAGCCGGCTGATGGATGAATTGGCCGGGACCGAGAATCGTTTGGCGGTGGAACGGAAAAGATATAATGACTTGGTGGGGCAATACAATAAAAAACTTGTGATGTTCCCGGGCAGTATTTTCGCCGGGATGATGGGACTTATGCCTAAGGAATTCTTTAATGTCCCTGAAACAGCCAAGGAAAACCCAACGGTTAATTTTGATTAAGTATGATTCTTTTTACATCCAATACTTTGGTGCATAAGCATTGGAGGCGTTCCGCTTGAATAGAAGATTTTGTTTGTTGCGATATGGTCTTTTAGTTGTTATGGAGCTAATCTTGTTGTTTGGCGTTAGTTTTACGGCTTTCGGGCTTAAACCGTTTCAGGTTAAAGAATATGTTACGGATAACGCCGGTTTGATGCTGATGCCGGAAAAGCAACGAAGCCAGTTATCCAACCTACTCGGCGATTATGCCGAGCAAACAGGTAATCAGCTCCTGGTGATCACCATCCCCAGTCTGGAAGACGAAGATTTAGTGGGTTTTACAGAGCGGATGTTCGCTTTGAACAAACCCGGCCAAAAAGGCAAGGATAACGGAATTATTGTACTCATCGCCGCACAGGAACATAAAATTAGAATTGAAGTAGGTTACGGGCTTGAGGGACCAGTGCCCGACGGCAAGGCGGGCGCGATTATCCGGGAGCAAATTGCCCCTTATTTTAAAGCCGGTGAATATTCATCCGGTATTATAGCCGGTGTTTACGCTTTAATTGCGGCGATCTCTCCCGATTACAGCTTACCGGCTGATAAACCGCCTTCAATAACCAACGATGATAAAAAACCGGATTACCTGTCCTTCATTTTTGCATTTCTTTTTCTTTTTACTCCTATTATTATTAGTTTGATAAATAATCGCCAATCAAAATGGCGCCGTGAAGGAGGTTATAGCGAGTCGGGATTTTTAAGTGATTTCTGGGGTGATTCCTTTGACGATAGCGGTTCAGACGGTGGATTCAGCGGTGGCGGCGGCGATTTCGGTGGTGGCGGAGCTAGTGGGGATTGGTAACGGTTAGTTAATAGTTTTTATGTTTACGAATGAGGAATGGAGGTATGAATGTTACAACGAATTGGTCTATATAGATATTACTTGGTAATAGTACTGGCTTTCATCTTGATATTTGCCGTAAGTTTTACGGCTTACGGACTTAACCCGTTCCGGATCAATCAATATGTTACCGATAACGCCGGTTTGATGCCGGAAACGGAGCGTAATCAACTTTCAATCTTGCTTGCTGATTACGCAAAGCAAACCGGCAATCAACTCCTGGTGGTTACCATCCCTGGGTTGGAAGAAGAGGATCTGATTGATTTCACGGAAAACTTATTTGCATTAAACAAACCGGGCCAAAAAGGCAAGGATAACGGTCTTATTTTATTAATTGCCTTGCAAGAACGCCAAATTAGAATTGAAGTGGGTTACGGGCTTGAGGGGCCTGTGCCGGACGGCAAGGCGGGCGCGATTATCCGGGAACAAATCACTCCTTATTTTAAAGCCGGAGATTATGTTTCGGGAATAAAATCAGGAGTTTATGCATTAATTAATACAATCACTCCCGATTATGCCCTACCGGCCAATCAGTTGCCTTCAGTACGGGTTGAGCGCCGGCATAGTCGCGGATCGCTTCCCGGTACCTTGATTATCATACTGATTATGATTGTTTTTTCAATCTTTAGCGGTTCCCAAACAAACCGGCGCCGTTATCGCAGGGGCTATAGCCAACCATGGTTCTGGGGTGGCGGCGGATTTGGCGGTGGTAGTTCCGGTGGAAGCTCCTTTGGAGGAGGCGGCGGATTTAGCGGCGGTGGCGGCAGTTTTGGAGGAGGAGGCGCCAGTGGCGGCTGGTAGAGGAGGAAGCAAAAATGTTTCAGAACATCCATGCACAAAGGTTTTTTAAATCCCGGGAAAAAGAACGGATTATAAATGCCATTCAGCGGGCGGAATTAAGGACTTCCGGCGAGATCCGGGTCCATGTGGAAAGCCGGTGCGGTTCCGATCCGTACTTACGGGCTCAGGAAGTATTTAATAAATTAGGGATGACCAAGACTGATCTTCATAATGGGGTCTTGATTTATTTGGCCGTCAAGGACCGCAAGTTTGCGATCATCGGTGATGAGGGCATTCATAAAGCGGTGCCGGAAAACTTCTGGGATGAGACTAAAGACCAAATGGAACAACGGTTCCGGTCAGGCCAATTTCAAGAAGGCGTTTGTCTGGGGATCGAGTCGGCCGGGATCCATCTCGCTCAATTTTTTCCGCGGCAAGCCGATGATGTGAATGAGTTGCCGGATGATATTTCCGAGGGCAGGTAAGGGAAGTTATTTTTATTTAGCGAAATTTTCGGGATAATGTAGTATAATTACAGAAAACAACGTATTTTTTGAGAAGGATTTGGCCGATCAATCTAGAATAACGTTATTTAGTAGAGAGTTACTAAAAGTGTTGTGAGAAATCCTAATTGAAAGCAGCGCACAACGCTTTTTCAAACGCCTCAAATTTTGGAGGCCAAGAATTCACGTTTAAAAACGCGCGTGATACTCTTTAGTCATTAATTTGGGTTTATCACAATTCTACTAATCAAAAAGAGGCTGATATGGCGAAGCGGGGCGGAAACGAGCAGCTTCATTTGGAGTTGCAATATGATTATCTAAGACAATTATTGACGGCCAGCGAGGAACCGGCTTGCTACGAAGCCGCCGCCCGGGCATTTCTTGGCGAAGCTTTGCCGTCAATTGAAAAAAGTCCAGTTTGGGATGAGTTAAGCCGGATGGATTGCTGTCAGTAGTAATATTCCGGTCCCGGAAGGCTAATATGAAAATTAAAATCATGTAATATATAAAGGACTGTTCTGCGAAGACGGTCCTTTGTTTATTGTTTAAATATATTAACATATAAACTGATAAGTATGATAATATTAATTTGTAATTTGTTTAAAAGGGGACGGAATAATTGGACTCAAACTGGGCTTTTTTAAGAATTGCGTTTAAAAATTCGTTTGTTTACCGAAGCACGGTTTTTATCGGAATATTCGGATCTTTTTTTGGCATTTTAGCCCAAATAGCTCTCTGGAGTTTTATTTTTCGTGGGAAACCGGGAACGATTCAATATATGACCGTTTACGTGGTTGTGGCGCAACTGTTGGGAATATTATATATCAATAACATTTCCGATCGAATTGGAGCGAAAGTAAGAAGTGGGGATTTTGTGATAGATTTAATCAAACCGGCCAATCCAGTTTTTACCTTTTGGAGCACATCGGTGGGGATAACGACTTCAAATATGATAATAAGAGGGATACCACTCCTTTTAATATTTCTACCGGTCATTATAAAATTAAAACTGGATGCGGGGGAATTAGCTCTATTCGTGGTTATTTGCGGATTGGGCTTTGTTATGGTGAGTCTGATGTATATTTTGATTGGTTATCTTGCCTTTATTGTTCTTGAAGTCTGGCCTTTTGTACGATTGTTAAATGATACGGTGCGACTACTTGCGGGGGCGGTTATTCCCATAGCTTTTTTTCCACCCTGGATTGGAAGGGCGGTTAAACTGATGCCTTTTCATCTTTTGTATTCATTTCCGATACGATTACTACTTGAAGAATTGCCGCCCAACGAGATTATTTTTAACATGATGATCATGGTTTTCTGGATTATTATGCTTTCGATTGCGCTTAAGATTGTATATGGAGTTGCGGTAAGATTCTGTATAGTTCAGGGAGGTTAGCAATGGATTTACTCAAACTATATGGGACATATATTTGTATGTTTTTTAAGTCGCGGAAAGAATACAAAGCAAGTTTTATTGCTGGTATTTTTGCCAATTTCTATTGTTATTTGATTACTTATATTACTTTTTGGATACTGACCAAAAAGTTTACCTCCATTGGCGGGTGGGATTTTTCCGAAGTTACCATACTGTATGGAATTAATCTATTTACCTATGCAATTTCCGGAACACTATTTTGGAATACGCTATATTTCCTGGAACGGATGGTTACGACCGGAGAATTGGATAGGTACCTGGTCCGCCCCGTTGGCATAATACCTCAGCTTATGTGTCAGGGTTTTGGTTATACTTTTCTCGGCCAGATTTTAGTAACGTTGATATTTTTGATTATAGCGTTCCACCATTTAATTGCCGGATTGACTGTTCTAAAAGTAGTTTACTTGATTTTGGCGATTGCCGGAGGTATTATGCTTCAGTCCGGAGCGATGATATTAGTTGGATCCTTAAGTTTTTGGTTGTTGCGTTCCACCGAAATCGGGCAGATTGTTTATTATGACATCCGTAACTTTGTTAATTATCCTTTAAGCATCTATCCGAAACTGGTAAAGATTATTTTAACCTTTGTATTTCCCTGGGCTTTTATTAACTATTACCCCGGGGTTGTGTTTTTAGGGAAAGCCGCTGGGGGAACTTTTGAATTTATTTCAGGGTTACTGGCGCCAATCGTGGGATTTTTATTTCTAGCCGTAGCGGTAACTTTATTTAAAACAGGCATGAAACGCTATTCAAGTGCGGGTAATTAGAAGAATTAAGATAAAAACCGGTGTGTTTTGCTTAAAAATTAGGTTTTTTAATACTGTTTTCAGAGGAGGAGACTCATGCCGGTAATCGAGGCGAACGATTTAACGAGGGATTTTAAGATAATGAAGCGGGATAGTAACTTTTGGCGTTTTCTTTTTTCACGGCAATATGAAACCAAACGCGCTATTGATGGAATTAGTTTTGAGATTTCAGCGGGTGAATTGGTGGGATATATCGGGCCCAACGGCGCCGGTAAATCAACCACAATCAAAACACTTACCGGTATTTTAGTGCCGTCGAGTGGAACAGTATCGGTCCTTGGCAATACTCCTTATCTAAAACGAAAAGAGAATGCCTCTCAAATTGGGGTTGTTTTCGGCCAACGCACTCAACTTTGGTGGGACTTGCCGGTGGTTGATTCCTTCGATCTATTACGCCGGATTTATAAAATACCGGGAGAAATCTATGAACAAAATCTGAAAACCTTTACGGATATACTTGATATTGACAGCTTTCTTAATAAACCGGTAAGGCAACTGAGTTTAGGGCAGCGTATGAGGGCGGATTTGGCGGCGTCTCTTTTACATAACCCGAGGATACTTTTTTTAGATGAACCGACTATCGGGCTTGATATTGTGGTAAAAAAGCAAGTCAGGCAGTTTATCAGGAAGATGCGCAATGAGAGGGGGCTTACAGTTATCCTAACGACCCATGATATGAAAGATATTGAGGAGATATGCGATCGGATCATCATGATCGATCATGGAAAAATCATGCTTGATATGAAAGTTGACGAAGTACGGGACAAATTCGGCGGTTTTAATACCCTGACGGTATATTTTGATGTTGAACCGGATAATATCCAGATACCTTATGTAGAAATCGTTTCGAAAGACGGTCCGAGATGGACGATAACCTTTCAGAAAGATAAAATAGCGGCTAATGAACTGATAACCAGGATTTCAGCGATTTCAACCGTTAGAGATATATCCTTAAAAGAACCGGATATTGAGGATGTTATTAGAGATATCTACACGGGCAGGATTTGTTTATAAATAACAATTTAGCGCTGCTTAAATACTTTCTCGCCCGTTGAAACAATAAATCATATTCCTTCAAATCAAAACTCCTTCGCGATGTATATTATTCAAAAACGGAGTCTCAGCAATTTCATAATCCCCGGCGGAGACCGGACACACGGAAAGTAGTTCGCCGTATTTCAGATTTAAATCTGTAATCAGATCGAGCATCCGGTCGATTTCTTTTCCCGGTGTTATTTTATTAGTTAATACCACCATCAGATCGATATCGGAGTTCTCGTTTGCCTCGCCACGTGCCCAAGAACCGTATAAGATGATGCTTTGTAAATTATCTCCATATAATTTCTGAAGATTTGCTTTGAATTCCGGAATTATTTCGGGTATATTCACATGATTATCCTTGTAGTTTTTAATGTAATTATAACACAAAATATACTATAAATGCTCGGTATTCCTATACTTCACTCGAACTTTTTTGAAGAATATATTCGGGAAACAATGGTTCAACAACAGCAACTCATTTTATCAAATGGGTGATGTTGCACAAACAAGGACGAATAATTTACTTTGAACCAATCGACCCGGGCTTTTTACTCCAATTTCGATCAGTGCGGTCTTTAATATAAAATCTGGTTATTTCGCCGCAATCAAGGCAGATATCGCAATACATTTGGGTAACCCCGATAAATATCCCCTTGGAATATTTCGGACCGATATTTCCCACTTCGGCGGATTGTCCAATTGTCACTCCGCTTTCGATACGGCTCCCGCCGCAGTTTGTACAAGATGTGTTCATATCCATTACCGCCCTTGAATTTTTGTAGTTTATCCATGACTTCTTTCTTCTTGGATATATTTCTATTATACCAGCCTGATGAATTCTTTAATAGTTTTGCTAAGCTAAAGTAAAATCGGTAGTCTTTTTTGATCCTTTTTGTCCCTTTAATCGGCATGCTTCACACCCTTGGACGCGCACATGCCGCAAGAAAACCACTATCCTTTTGTGGTCTAAAAGAAATTTGGATGGCCTGGATAATTTTTGTTGGTTATAAAGATGACTCAGCACGAGTTATAGGATGGACGAAAAGACAAGCATTAATGAGTTTATCAAAGATCGCAGGTTCGCAAAACCTTCGATTTAAACGATAACAAAATTCATCCAAGTATTTTTGCAAGTGGGTTTTGGGTAAACCATGATAAGTACCTAGAATATACGATTTTGCGTTAGAAATTATCACATTGACCCAATGAAGTATCTCTTTTGCCTTTTCCTTGTCCTTACTGGCGATGACAATTTCATGCGCATAGCCTTTCAAATTAGCAATGGTTTTATGGGCATCCGAACGAATGGTGCTCCCAAGATCAATCATATCCGAAATCGCTTTAGAAACCGTTTCATCCTTCATGTTTTCAATGACTTTCATTTTTGCAAAGAGAGGATGTTCTTGATCCTCGGTTAGGCTTATTGCTACAAGGACATTGGCCTTTTCGGTGCCATGGCCTCGTTTTTTATCTTCCACAACACTACCGAAAAAAGCATCATCAACGATTACAGTACCTTCCAACGTATAATATTCATCCCTGGCAGCCATCGCCTGTCGGATTTTGTGAAACATTAGCCATGCTGTTTTTTACAATGAGCGCATTGATACAAATGGCGTTGTTTGACGAAGTAATATCCGGTATGGCCACAATTTGAACAAATAAAACCATTTGGCCAACGGAATTTAAAAAGATAGTTCCGACAAGCGTCTTCGTCATTAAATTGTTGTTGAAATTCCGTAATTGGAATATCAACCTTACGCTTTTTTAGTACTTCTTTTACAGGTTTTTTCATTATGAACCCTCCGATAAAACATATGTTTGGTATAATTCTATCCCAAACATATGTTCTTGTCAAGAATTCCTGAATGAAATTTATAACCAACTAATTTTTTGATAATTGGAATCGGGAAATTGGGTTAAATTTAGAAGTTCGTTTAGCAAGCCTTCCCAAATCGGCAAGGATTGGCCATTGGACCGGGGAATTCCGGCGGAAAGGCCGGACCTGCTAAAAATAAAGCAGTGGTTTAAGATTAGTATATCTATTAAGTTTTTATCGGAGGTTGGGATGTTGTTTAGTATGGGTCACCGTAAAAATGTGATACATGATTTATATAATATTAATAGGTTATTAGGGGTTTTCGATCTCTGAAATCAAGTCTTTTGCTAGATTATCTAAATCAGGAAAAATCGTTGATGTTGTAACACCGAGAACTGCTAGTTCAAAAAGTAACCTTTCAATGATTTCATCTTCATTGACGATTCTATATTCTATTAAACATTCTGCCAATTCTATGTTATTATTTCTGAATATATCAGGTATTGGATCGAGTAACTTTCCATGAACAGTGAAACAACTGCGTTGAGCAATCATACGATAATCTTGATAGACAGCCGGCATTGCTATTGGTAATAAGAAACCTTTATTTTCATTTCTTACCTCCCAAGCTAGGGCAACATTCTCATATCCTTTCCCTATCCAACTTAGAGGAAATTGATATAGTCTATTGATATGCCCATTGCAAGCTCATTCAATCGGTGAGGATTGAGCATATATACCCTAGGATTAGATTTTTTTCTATTAATAGCGAAGAAAAGTGCAAATAGTGCTCCCTCAGTCCAATCTAATAAGCGCGTTGGGAGACCATAATGTTGTGCAAGGAATAACCATTTATCAGTTTCTAAACGGGGTGGAGTATTCGCAAGGCCTCCAGCCTTCCGCCGAAATGATTGAACAAAGTAATTTTCTTGTTCTTTTGTATACTTTGCTATTTTGGGTAATAAAGGTAATTCATTTCCGGATTCCCCACGAAACCACGGCTTTGTTTTTGGAGGCCATTTATTAAGGTCTTCCTGAATCGATTTAATAAATTCTACCGTTGATCTGATCATTAATCCTTTTTTGACTCCTTCCCATTAGTAGAGTTGTGATAAACCCAAATTAATAGCTAATTTAAATTATTTAACGACCATTTATAAGATTAATTTATCAACATCCCGTATTTATTGTTATACTTTAGAAATACCTTTAATTCGGGATTCAATTTGTTTATATATTCATCTATAAAATCTTGAACAAAAGGGGCAATTTGGTACTGACTATCATCTGGAGGTGTTAAGTCACAATCAAGATAATCTAAATAGTCTGTCGATCCAATCATAATAGGATCAATAAATATCAATAATATCATAAAAAAAGCAGCAATGAATTCTAATCTTGAAATTATTTCATTAAAACAGTTCATTATATCCGGAGAATCAATTTCTATTAAATTATGTCGCGTAAAAGTTCTGCCATTATTGTGAGTATAATCATTCAGCTTCTTACGAATACTTTCCCATTCACTCTCCAAATTGTACTTTTTTATAACCTCATTTATAGACACATTATTTTTAAGATATGTCATATAGTTTTCAAAAAATAATTTCCGCCTTTGTTGATTTGAAAGACTATATACGTTGTCATCAAACCAAGCATCAATACATTTGTCTTCATCAGTTTTTAAGCAACCGCTTACTTCAATATTTAATGTTAATTCAACCATTTTTATAAATTTGTCTACATCCATGCCGTCTCCGATTAATTCTTTTATCTGTTCGTCACTCAAACAATTGCGGTTGTTTAAAACATCTATAATATACAAAAATAAAACCAAATCATCACGGAATTTTCTAATTAATGCATTTGCATCACTAAAACTACCGAACATGCAGCAATGATCTATATTATTAAGAGTTTTAACCGTTGAGTCGATAAGATCCGTCTGAAGAAAGTGAATCTTAGTGTCCGACATACAAGTTGTAACATGTCCACTAATAGATATAAGTGTTGACAGAGAATCAAAAAATTCCATCAATTTGTAATTCTTGTCTTTAAATTTAATATAAACATCACTTTTTGTAATGCAAAATTTTATTTGTTCCAAATCCGATACACTATATTTAAACCTCCCGGCAAAATTGATTGACAACTCTTTTATTATTATTCATGACCTCGGAGGACTGTGGTTACCCTTTTAAAGGGCAAAGAGATCAAATAGGCATTCTCAACCACTTGCAATTCTTATGTCTTTAATCTTTCGTTTCCTAAATAATCTAAAGTGCTAATAACAAATTCCCATTTAATTTCGATATTTTTTACCTGTTCCTCTTTTTTCCAAAACAAAAATCAGGATTTCTCCCGACTTTAGTTTTATTTTACTGAACTGAATACAAGAAATGTTTAATATTGCGAGGAAAGATGAGGTATAATGAATTTAAGAAAAGGAATAAGAGAGTGATGGTTTTGACAACAATGTTGTCAGAGATGAAGGCGCTCTCAGAATGGCAAACTCAACGTGGGAAGCGCATGGCGCAATGCTTGGAGAAAATTGCGGATACCGGAGGCATTCAAGGGATAACAGATCCAATGGAATGGCAACGAGAGATCCGAAAAGAAAGATAAAGTTTCACTCTTCACCCTTCAAACTTCCGTGTGTACACGGCTTACCCCATCTTCACTTTCTTCCTCCCTTTTTCAGGTTCCACCGGCGGTTTTTTCTCAGTGGCCTCAATACTGGCCCGCAATGCTTCCATTAAATCGATGATTTTGCCGCTTTCCCGTTCCGGGGTCTGGGCGATTTCGCCGCCGGTGATTTTGTTTTGGATTACGGCCATCAAGTCTTCCCGGTAACGGTTGGTATATTTGGCGGGATCAAAATGGCTTGAAAGGTTGCCGATCAGACTGTTGGCCATTTTTATCTCATTTTCGTGCAAGGCCGGTTCAAGCTGCAAACCGGTCAACCCGGCGGTCGAACGGATTTCATCCGGGTAAAAGACGATCGCCATTAACAATGCATTTTGGTAAACCCGGAGCACGGCCAAGTTTTCCTTGGAACGGATCATCACTTTGGCCACCGCGATTTTACCTGTCTCCAGCATTGCCCGCCTTAACAGCGCATAGGCTTTTTCGCCGCCCTGGCTGGGTTCCAGATAGTAGCTTTTTTCAAAGTAAATGGGATCGATCTCGTTTAAATCGATAAAATCAAGGATATCAATGGTCTTACTGCCGCCATCGGGTATTTTGGCAAAATCCTCCTCTTTCAAAACCACGTATTGGCCCTTTTGAAACTCATACCCCCAGACGATTTCCTCCTGTGGGACCTCCATATTGCAAGTCGGGCAGCGCCGTTCATATTTGATGGGCGTTTTGCATTTTTCATGAAGATAGTTGAACTTGATTTCTTTTTTTTCAGTGGCGGTGTATAGTTTCACCGGAACATTCACCAGTCCGAAACTGATGGCGCCTTTCCAGAGATTGCGCATCGCAAGTCACCTCACGGGTTAGTATTCCCGAAAGGAGGTTTTTTAAGTGATTTATATGATGAATCCCGGATAACCGGGATTTTATATAAGAGTGTTTATCCAATCCCATCTTGCATTTTTGATAAAGCTGATTTAAAATGAAATTAAATATGAATTTATTTATGGAACTAATTAACGGTTTAACTCCATTCGCTTTGAATATACTAGAAAGGAGATGCCTAAAGGTGGGTATGACTTTGGAAAGGTTATTCATTGCTACTGATCAGATGGTTTCTGCGACGGATGTCTCCAAAAAATTCAAGGAAATACGGCAAAGGGCGAAAGAGGAACCGCAATATATTCTTGATCGCGGAAATATCGATAGTGTATTAATGGATTTTACCCAGTTTGAAAAGATGGTTCTGCGTCTCCAGGAGCTTGAAGAAGAATTTTTAATGTTGAATATTGCCAATCGGCTTGAAGAGTACGAAAAAGATCCGTCTATTGGAATTCCGTGGGAACAAATCCGCCGGATTAAAGTAGAAGCTACCGATGCCGATCAAATTTAAATTGCTATTTCTTCCTGAGGCTGTCAAAGGATACCAAAAACTTAATAATTCGGTTGTTGAATTGGTGGATAAATGTCTTGAGGAATTGACCATGAGGGCGGATGAGATTGGAAAACCGCTCGGAAATACTAACAACGCCAAACTAGCTGGATGTAAGGAGATCAAACTTCGTAAATCTGGTTTGCGAATTATTTTTCGAATTACCGGCGAAAAGGTGGAAGTGTTAACTATTGTTTTAATCGCTGCTATTGCCAGGCGGGAAGGAAATCAAGTATTTAAACTGGCGGAGGAGCGCCTTAAAACTAAATTGAAAAAACATTAACTACAACTCTTTCATGGGACGGGTAGAATTCTTAAATAAGGGTAAGTAAAAATAAGATCGTTGAATAAAACAAAAAACACCCTGTTTTGGGTGTTTTCCTGTCCGCTTTTTTTCATGAAGCATTTACTTTAAACGTGGCATCCAACTTTCCACGCTGTACCAACATCTCTTGAATATGAGTCGGCTGTAAAACTTTCTTCAAGAATTCGATTGCCTTCTGGGTCATACCACCGCCGCAAGTATAGACATCAATCGCGGCGTATCCGCGTTCCGGATAGGTATGAATCGAAATATGGCTTTCTGATAAAAGCAATAAACCGGTAAAACCCTGGGGGTTAAATTTATATGATTCTTCACTTAGAATGGTCATATTGGCGCTTTTCGCTGCTTGCCGTAGACTGTCCATTAAGAGATCAGCATCATCGAGCTTTTCGAACTGGCACCCCCAGAAATCCGCCAGAACGTGAGCACCTACAGTATCAAAAG